>NZ_JAPUEW010000082.1:0-6397 GCF_027492335.1 Klebsiella sp.
GCTCCAGATGACAAACATGATCTCATATCAGGGACTTGTTCGCACCTTCCCTAACATCGGGGTGTACTAATCAACGGGGAGCAGGTCAGACAGCCCGCCTCGCCGGTCACCGCCTGAATCGCGGTGAGTACCGCATCGACGCTCGGCGAGGCGAACAGATCGCCGCAGACCGCGGCGGTCAGCATGCCTTTACCAATAAAGCCGACGTGCGCCGGTTCATGGCCGGAGCCGCCGCCGGAAATCACCGCCACGTTGTTTTTATTCAGATCGCGGCGTACCACTACACGGATCGCCGGGTCGCTCTCCAGACGCGCCAGGTTATTCCACGGGCTGGTGATAATTGTACCGTCGATCACGTCGCTAACGAGATGGGGGCGTTGATTAAAAAAGAATTGAGACATAACGGCTCCTCGAGGTTGAGTGTAAGACAACCCCCCGAATGCATGTTCATGGTGCGGAGGCGATAGAGAGATTCTGGCGAAGTCAGCATGGAAAAAAACAACACGAAAATGAGTTTCATTACGAAACGTGATTGCTGTTTTTTGTTCCGAAATGAAACTTAATTAGGCGAGAAATCATCACAATGCGAACTCGCTCGACTTTTTCCTCCTGCGATCAGAGCAGGCCACACGGCGCAGTCAGTCTTTTTTGCGGGGCTTTACCCAGGATGGCGCGTAATTGGGGAAATTTATCATCGTGTTTGTCGGTAATTTCGCGGTAACGGAACGGAACGGATCGAGATCGCAAATCTCATTATTTTTGTGGTTAAGCATTCCAAAATGAAACGCATGTCATTTTTATCTGTTCCATATCAGAACAAAATGACGAAAGATTTTTTTGTACACGCCTCGCCATACAGTTATTACATCGCTCCGGTACGTCCGCTTTCGCCGTCAACATCAGGCTAAACGGGTTAACGCCAGGGCTCACCATGTGAAAACATGTACTTATTTGAGGATGAAAGGAATGCTAAAAGTTATTCAATCTCCAGCCAAATATCTTCAGGGTCCTGATGCTGCTGTTCTGTTCGGTCAATATGCCAAAAACCTGGCGGAGAGCTTCTTCGTCATCGCCGACGATTTCGTAATGAAGCTGGCGGGAGAGAAAGTGGTGAATGGCCTGCAGAGCCACGATATTCGCTGCCATGCGGAACGGTTTAACGGCGAATGCAGCCATGCGGAAATCAACCGTCTGATGGCGATTTTGCAAAAACAGGGCTGCCGCGGCGTGGTCGGGATCGGCGGTGGTAAAACCCTCGATACCGCGAAGGCGATCGGTTACTACCAGAAGCTGCCGGTGGTGGTGATCCCGACCATCGCCTCAACCGATGCGCCGACCAGCGCGCTGTCGGTTATCTACACCGAGGCGGGCGAGTTTGAAGAGTATCTGATCTACCCGAAAAACCCGGATATGGTGGTGATGGACACGGCGATTATCGCCAAAGCGCCGGTACGCCTGCTGGTCTCCGGCATGGGCGATGCGCTCTCCACCTGGTTTGAAGCCAAGGCCTGCTTCGATGCGCGAGCCACCAGCATGGCGGGCGGGCAGTCCACGGCGGCGGCCTTGAGCCTGGCGCGCCTGTGCTATGATACGCTGCTGGCGGAGGGCGAAAAGGCCCGTCTGGCGGCGCAGGCCGGGGTAGTGACCGAAGCGCTGGAGCGCATCATCGAGGCGAACACTTATCTCAGCGGCATTGGCTTTGAAAGCAGTGGCCTGGCCGCCGCCCACGCAATCCACAACGGTTTCACCATTCTTGAAGAGTGCCACCATCTGTATCACGGTGAGAAAGTGGCCTTCGGTACCCTGGCGCAGCTGGTGCTACAGAACAGCCCGATGGACGAGATTGAAACGGTGCTGGGCTTCTGCCAGCGCGTCGGCCTGCCGGTGACGCTCGCGCAGATGGGCGTCAAAGAGGGGATCGACGAGAAAATCGCCGCGGTGGCGAAAGCCACCTGCGCGGAAGGGGAAACCATCCATAATATGCCGTTTGCGGTGACCCCGGAGAGCGTCCATGCCGCTATCCTCACCGCCGATCTGTTAGGCCAGCAGTGGCTGGCGCGTTAATTCGCGGTGGCTAAACCGCTGGCCCAGGTCAGCGGTTTTTCTTTCTCCCCTCCGGCAGTCGCTGCCGGAGGGGTTCTCTATGGTACAACGCGGAAAAGGATATGACTGTTCAGACTCAGGAAACCGGGAAGGTGGTCTCTTCCGTCATCGCCCAGTCATGGCACCGCTGCAGCAAGTTTATGCAGCGCGAAACCTGGCAAACGCCGCACCAGGCCCAGGGCCTGACCTTCGACTCCATCTGTCGGCGTAAAACCGCGCTGCTGACCATCGGCCAGGCGGCGCTGGAAGACGCCTGGGAGTTTATGGACGGCCGCCCCTGCGCGCTGTTTATTCTTGATGAGTCTGCCTGCATCCTGAGCCGTTGCGGCGAGCCGCAAACCCTGGCCCAGCTGGCTGCCCTGGGATTTCGCGACGGCAGCTATTGTGCGGAGAGCATTATCGGCACCTGCGCGCTGTCGCTGGCCACGATGCAGGGCCAGCCGATCAACACCGCCGGCGATCGGCATTTTAAGCAGGCGCTACAGCCATGGAGTTTTTGCTCGACGCCGGTGTTTGATAACCACGGGCGGCTGTTCGGCTCTATCTCGCTTTGCTGTCTGGTCGAGCACCAGTCCAGCGCCGACCTCTCCCTGACGCTGGCCATCGCCCGCGAGGTGGGTAACTCCCTGCTTACCGACAGCCTGCTGGCGGAATCCAACCGTCACCTCAATCAGATGTACGGCCTGCTGGAGAGCATGGACGATGGGGTGATGGCGTGGAACGAACAGGGCGTGCTGCAGTTTCTCAATGTTCAGGCGGCGAGACTGTTGCATCTTGATGCTCAGGCCAGCCAGGGGAAAAATATCGCCGATCTGGTGACCCTCCCGGCGCTGCTGCGCCGCGCCATCAAACACGCCCGCGGCCTGAATCACGTCGAAGTCACCTTTGAAAGTCAGCATCAGTTTGTCGATGCGGTGATCACCTTAAAACCGATTGTCGAGGCGCAAGGCAACAGTTTTATTCTGCTGCTGCACCCGGTGGAGCAGATGCGGCAGCTGATGACCAGCCAGCTCGGTAAAGTGAGCCACACCTTTGAGCAGATGTCTGCCGACGATCCGGAAACCCGACGCCTGATCCACTTTGGCCGCCAGGCGGCGCGCGGTGGCTTCCCGGTGCTGCTGTGCGGCGAAGAGGGGGTCGGGAAAGAGCTGCTGAGCCAGGCTATCCACAATGAAAGCGAACGGGCGGGCGGCCCCTACATCGCCGTCAACTGCCAGCTATATGCCGACAGCGTGCTGGGCCAGGACTTTATGGGCAGCGCCCCTACCGACGATGAAAATGGTCGCCTGAGCCGCCTTGAGCTGGCCAACGGCGGCACCCTGTTTCTGGAAAAGATCGAGTATCTGGCGCCGGAGCTGCAGTCGGCCCTGCTGCAGGTGATTAAGCAGGGGGTGCTCACCCGCCTCGACGCCCGGCGCCTGATCCCGGTGGATGTGAAGGTGATTGCCACCACCACCGTCGATCTGGCCAATCTGGTGGAACAGAACCGCTTTAGCCGCCAGCTGTACTATGCGCTGCACTCCTTTGAGATCGTCATCCCGCCGCTGCGCGCCCGACGCAACAGTATTCCGTCGCTGGTGCATAACCGGTTGAAGAGCCTGGGGAAGCGTTTCTCTTCGCGACTGAAAGTGGACGATGACGCGCTGGCGCAGCTGGTGGCCTACTCATGGCCGGGGAATGATTTTGAGCTCAACAGCGTCATTGAGAATATCGCCATCAGCAGCGACAACGGCCACATTCGCCTGAGTAATCTGCCGGAATATCTCTTTTCCGAGCGGCCGGGCGGGGATAGCGCGTCATCGCTGCTGCCGGCCAGCCTGACCTTTAGCGCCATCGAAAAGGAAGCTATTATTCACGCCGCCCGGGTGACCAGCGGGCGGGTGCAGGAGATGTCGCAGCTGCTCAATATCGGCCGCACCACCCTGTGGCGCAAAATGAAGCAGTACGATATTGACGCCAGCCAGTTCAAGCGCAAGCATCAGGCCTAGTCTCCTCGATACGCGCCATGGAGAACAGGGCATCCGACAGGCGATTGCTGTAGCGTTTGAGCGCGTCGCGCAGCGGATGCGCGCGGTCCATGGCCGTCAGCAGGCGTTCGAGCCGACGGGACTGGGTGCGCGCCACGTGCAGCTGGGCAGAGGCGAGATTCCTCCCCGGGATCACGAACTGTTTTAACGGGCCGCTCTCGGCCATATTGCGGTCGATAAGCCGCTCCAGGGCGGTGATCTCCTCTTCGCCGACCGTCTGGCTCAGGCGGGTCAGGCCCCGCGCATCGCTGGCCAGTTCAGCCCCCAGCACGAACAGCGTCTGCTGAATATGGTGCAGGCTTTCCCGGAGCCCGGCGTCGCGGGTCGTGGCGTAGCAGACGCCCAGCTGGGATATCAGTTCATCGACGGTGCCGTAGGCCTCGACGCGAATATGGTCTTTCTCGATGCGGCTGCCGCCGTACAGGGCGGTGGTGCCTTTATCCCCGGTGCGGGTATAGATACGATACATTCAGTTTCTCTCACTTAACGGCAGGACTTTAACCAGCTGCCCGGCGTTGGCGCCGAGCGTACGCAGATGATCGTCGCTATCGGTGACGTGTCCGGTAGCCAGCGGCGCGTCCGCCGGCAGCTGGGCATGAGTGAGGGCTATCTCGCCGGACGCGCTGAGCCCGATACCCACCCGCAGGGGCGAGCTTCTGGCCGCCAGGGCGCCCAGCGCAGCGGCGTCACCGCCTCCGTCATAGGTTATGGTCTGGCAGGGGCCCCCCTGCTCCTCCAGCCCCCAGCACAGCTCATTGATGGCGCCGGCATGGTGCCCGCGCGGATCGTAAAACAGGCGTACGCCTGGCGGTGAAAGCGACATGACGGTCCCCTCGTTAACACTCAGAATGCCTGGCGGAAAATCGCGGCAATCTCCTGCTCGTTGCCTTTACGCGGGTTCGAGAACGCATTGCCGTCTTTCAGAGCCATCTCAGCCATGTAGGGGAAGTCGGCCTCTTTTACTCCCAGATCGCGCAGATGCTGCGGAATACCGATATCCATCGACAGACGCGTGATAGCGGCGATGGCTTTTTCCGCCGCGTCGAGAGTGGACAGTCCGGTGATATTTTCGCCCATCAGTTCAGCAATCTCGGCGAATTTCTCCGGGTTGGCGATCAGGTTGTAGCGGGCCACATGCGGCAGCAGGACAGCGTTGGCCACGCCGTGCGGCATGTCGTACAGGCCGCCCAGCTGGTGCGCCATGGCGTGCACGTAGCCGAGGTTGGCGTTATTGAAAGCCATCCCGGCCAGCAGAGAGGCATAGGCCATGTTTTCCCGCGCCTGCAGATTGCTGCCGAGGGCCACGGCCTGGCGCAGGTTGCGGGCGATGAGGCGGATCGCCTGCATGGCGGCGGCGTCCGTCACCGGGTTAGCGTCTTTGGAGATATAGGCCTCTACGGCGTGGGTCAGGGCATCCATCCCGGTCGCCGCGGTCAGGGCGGCCGGTTTACCGATCATCAGCAGCGGATCGTTGATAGAGACCGACGGCAGGTTGCGCCAGCTGACGATCACAAACTTCACTTTGGTTTCGGTGTTGGTCAGGACGCAGTGGCGGGTGACCTCGCTGGCGGTGCCGGCGGTGGTATTGACCGCGACGATAGGCGGCAGCGGGTTGGTCAGGGTCTCGATTCCGGCATACTGGTACAGATCGCCCTCATGGGTGGCGGCGATGCCGATGCCTTTGCCGCAATCGTGCGGGCTGCCGCCGCCCACGGTGACGATGATGTCGCACTGTTCGCGGCGAAACACGGCGAGGCCGTCGCGCACGTTGGTGTCTTTCGGGTTCGGCTCGACGCCGTCAAAGATCGCCACCTCGATCCCGGCCTCCCGCAGATAATGCAGGGTTTTGTCCACCGCGCCATCTTTAATTGCCCGCAGGCCTTTGTCGGTGACCAGCAGGGCTTTTTTCCCCCCCAGCAGCTGGCAGCGTTCGCCGACTACGGAAATGGCGTTGGGGCCAAAAAAGTTAACGTTTGGCACCAGATAATCAAACATACGATAGCTCATAATATACCTTCTCGCTTCAGGTTGTATGGGTCCACCACATATTGCAATTTTTACTCTCACGTAAAATATAGTCCACTGGCGTCATCAGTTCGAGTGATTTATGTGGCCTTTTGCTGTTATACAGCACCAGATATTCAGCCATTCTTTGATTAAACAAATTCAGGTCCTCAAAAAGCAACAATTCATTGAATTCAATAAATTGTTCTCTAAGGAAGGTGCGAATAAGCAGGTCATTTCTTCCCAAGCTGACTCGCTGATTA
>NZ_JAPUEW010000083.1:0-41469 GCF_027492335.1 Klebsiella sp.
TCGAGTTGCTTAAAG
This sequence comes from Klebsiella sp., assembly GCF_027492335.1. Lineage (NCBI taxonomy): Bacteria > Pseudomonadati > Pseudomonadota > Gammaproteobacteria > Enterobacterales > Enterobacteriaceae > Klebsiella > Klebsiella sp. The sequence goes on from NZ_JAPUEW010000083.1 coordinate 16, forward strand.
GCGGCAAGGGAGTGAGTCCCCAGGAGCATAGATAACTATGTGACTGGGGTGAACGAGCGTAGCCAACACATAAGCAACTTGAAGTATGACGGGTATACACAGCATAGTTTCATACTTTTTGACAAGCCTCCTTATTGGAGGCTTCTGTCGTTTTTGTTTCATCAAATTTTTCTAACTCTTGATTACAGGAAAAACAACATCTCATTCAAAGTTTATACAAATCAATTTAGCGATAAAGATAGCTAATAACATCAAATGCTCATAAAAACATCTGATTAACACAATCAGAATGTTTGTATTGCCATATAAAAAAATCAACCAGACACAATAACTTTCACAAGGATTTCACATGATAGAGGGAACGATAAAGACCAGTAAGTATGAAATCATTGCTATTTTCAGGGAAGAACTCCGAAAGCAAGCAGAGATAGAAGTATTTGTTAATAACAAAAGCACTATTACTCAGCTAACGCGCGTGGATTTTGCCGAATTCCATATCTCAACCACCAGCAAAATCCCTCCAGGGCATAAAGTTAAATTTATTTTGCATAGTGATTCAGGAAAAATCGAATTCAGCGCGGTGTTAAAGAAAAATTATGCGTATAGCGAGGGAAAATGCAATAAGGTCGCATTTACCTTACCCGAATGTATCCAGGTGGTGCAACGCCGCCGCGATCCCCGGTTCCGTCTTCGCCACGAACATGAGTTTTTCTGCCATGGCCGACATAAGAATGGCGAAAACTATCTTTTCGAGATCAAAGACATTTCAGACGGCGGTTGCGCATTAATGACTAAAAACCCCAATCTGAAATTCCTCAGCCACAATGCCGTTCTCAAGAACGCCATTCTGGCACTCGCCGAATATGGTGAGATTACCGTAGATTTGGTTATAAAGAATGTCGTTATGGTGACTTTAGATGATAACGAGGAGCGGGAAAGCTACTACCAGATTTCTTGCCAATTTACATTTCGCCATCTTGATAACAAGAAGAGAATAGAGAAAATGCTGCTCGACTTGATTATGGAAGCCAAGAGAAAAAAGAGAGTCTAAAGACATTGGAAAGTATATTACTTTACACCGATGACAATATCATCGGGCGATCAATCCAGGATTACCTGGTTGATAATGAGAAATATGTCACCCCCCTAAGCCTCCAGGATATTGTTACGGGTGCCCATCTCCCTCTGGCGGATACCGTTGTTGTTAACCTCATCCATAAGGATATCTCTGTAGCCACGACGGTCGCATTACTCAACACGCTACGCATGCACCTCGCGCACTGCTCAATGCGGGTTTTGATTGTAAAAAACGAACTCGCCAGCTTATGTCGTGAGCTTATTGACCTGGAAAACTTATTGATTTTGACGGAAAAATCCTCCTTATCTGATTTCTCAGCCATCATCAATCGTCCTCTAACTGCCAGCGGCAGCCAGGGTTTATGTACTCAGCGAAAGCTGACAGCCAGGGAACTTCAGGTTCTGGAGTTAATTATCGCCTGCAACAACAATAAAAGAATCGCCGTACTCCTCAATATTGATCATAAAACGGTACATAGCCATAAGGTTCACATTATGAAAAAACTCGGAATGAATAGCTCACGGATAATGCATGCAAGAATAGTCAACATGTATCATTGTTGAGAACAAAATATGCAGGTGACCAATCAAAACCCGATAATTCATTGGCAATCAGCCTTTAATAATCATTCCCATCGGTAGAAAGGTCACCTATAATAATTTGATCCTCTCTTTACCTCTGACCTGATTTCTAACGAGAGATAATGAACGCAACTCTGTTTTCCGACCATAATTTATCACGTAGCGATATAGCAGTTCGTTATGTCTTTCAGAAAATGTTCTCCCCACAAGGCGTACTTGTCGCCGTTGAGTGTCTGAGCCGTTTTGATCATATACCTATTTCTCCTGAAAATTTCTTTCGCTATGCCAATTCGGGATTACGAGAAAGCATATTTATGGAGCAACTGGCACTAATCGAAAAACATAAGCAATGGTTTCTCAAAAATGGTATTTCAGCCACAATTAATGTCGATGATCATATTCTCAACGTTTTACTAAGACCGGAGATTAAAGAAATCGTCGAACTACTCGGCTGCGTTCATTTCGAAGTCACGGAAAACTCCAACAAACTGTTGAATAATGCTCTCGCCGCCTGGTTCGATCCACAAAGCACCTCGCTGTGGCTTGATGACTTCGGCTCTGGCTATGCCGGCATTAACGCTATCCGCGGTTATCATTTTGATTATGTCAAAATTGATAAAAACTTTTTCTGGCATTTAATGCGAAAAGATTCTGGTCGGCCTTTAATGGATGCGCTGGTGACCTTTCTTTCGCGTAATCACCATAATGTCATTATTGAAGGTGTCGAAACTGAGGCTCATAAAAAGTGGTTACAAGGGATGGAATGGTTTGCTATTCAGGGGCATTACTGGAAAGAGGTCAGCATTGAGCAACTGGTTAAAGAAGATATTACGCTATAAAAAATGCAGAGACGTATTTCCCTCACCCGGCCCTCTCCCACAGGGAGAGGGAGAAAACCAGTCCGACTTTACTTGCAGAATTAATTATAAACCAGCTCCCAGGTTGCCCAACTGGTTAACAAACCACTGGTCGCTTTTTCGGGTGCGGGCGTCACGTAGCCGATGTAATAGGTAAACACGCCGCCATTGACTGCTTTCTCCACCAGCGGCACCCGGTTTTGCTGTGGATCGGCCGGGACAATTTTATTGCTCTTATCCAGCGTATTATTATCGTTGGTCGCCAGTGCCAGGAAAATATGGCTGGCCCCGTCCGCCCGCGTATTAGCCAGATAACCGGCATTTTCATTGCTGACGGAATTGACCATAAATCCGTCAATCCAGCGCACGTTCACCATGCGGATTTCATTTTCATCCGCCGCGCCGCCATCATGGCGTAACTGGCAGTTCGATAACTCCAGGGTGAAGGGCTGCGGCTTCATAAATGCCCCCGCGCCGCGATCGTGCACTTCCGCAAGGCTTACCGGCGCTAGCCAGACGCTACCGCTGCCCGCATTGTTGCCGCCGTTGAGCGCCACGCTACAGGAGATATCGGTCACCCGACCGGCAAAATCTACCCGCCCTTGTTCATAATTCGTCTCAAAACCCCACGCCGAAGAGGCCACAAGCGCCCCGCCCATCAAAGTCAGTTGGATGAGTCTTTTGCTATTTTTATACTGTGCTGAATCACTCATTCCCGCCTCCCGAATTAATCGTACGTCAGGTTAAAGATCATGTGCGACTCCACCTCACCGGTACTGGTGGTCGGCGCATATTGATAGAACCGCGCATGGAGAGGCAGGGTGATATAGCGAGTTTCCTGCGTGCGCAAGCTCCCGATGCTGTATTTTTTGTTAAATTCCAGCGGCGTGCCGTCCTTTAAAACCTGAATACCTATACCTTGTGCAAGTGAGGTGCCGGATTTTTCGTTCAGCAGCGCCCCGCGAGTCAAGGCAGTCCCCGTGGCCAACGTGCCGGAGAAAGAAGTCTGGATATTGGCGTATCCCGACTCGCTTAACCCGCCGCTGCACTGTAGCTCAATATTAAAATCCTTGCCCCCGGCGGTCGTGCCAACGCCGCTAAGGTCGCTGCGCTTGATGGTGCCGACATCAACGTTCATATTTTTGCCGCTCAGGATGGTACACGAGGGCGAAACCACGGTTATCGCATTGGCGCTAAGCATTGTTTCCAGGATTGGGTTATTACCGTTTTCCCAGTCGTAGGAGGTATATTTACCCGCCGCCAGAGTGCCGCTGCCAGTCACGCTTGCCGTTTTGATCACCTCCAGGGTGAAGCGAGAACCCTCCAGCGAGTAGCTGGTGGTCCGGCTAATGTTGGATGAGAAAACATCTGGATAGGTAATATTCACCGTTGCGCCGCCGCGGCTAAAGCGCAAGCCAATACCGGGTACATTGGTGGAATAAATTTTATTTCCCAGATCGGTGGATCCTGTCGAGACAATCTTCGCTGCAAAACGGTTGGTACCGGCCGTACAGCTGTAGCTCGCCCCCCCCGGTGCCGACATTGTCCAGTCACGGGAAACGATCGTTGATCCTACAGGCAGATCTGGCGGAACGACAATTCGCCCAACAACCATATCTAAGGTCACCGTCGGTTGCGAAAGGCGCGTACAGGCAGCCCATGCCGACGTTGTCCCCAGCGCCATTAAGCCAATAAAAAGCGTCAGTTTTTTACTTAGCGACATAGCGTTTCCTTTGTTTTTTCCTGACTCAAATCCACCGAACATTGTCCACCGCTCCACTTAACCGTGGCCTTCGGTGCGCTGGCGTCGCTGATAAACATCATGCTGCCCTGTCCTACCACGCCGATTTCCTTTCCGGTAGCGTCAAATATCGTGGCACCGAACGGTAGAGGCTGACCATTCGCTTGACGCACCTGCAACGTAATGTTGTTTTGCACCGTGGTACCGAAAGAGACCTTGACCACGCTGCCTTCCCACGGCACCACCTGCGCCACGGTACGGTCAAAGGCGACATCGTCGTTGCTGCCCTTCGGGTCAATTTCAACGGAGTTAATCCGGTAAGGTCGCAGATACGGCAGAATGGCGTAGCCGTTGCTGTCAATGCGGGTCCCCGGCGAACCCGGCAACATCGCGCCAGCGGCATCCTTCGCTTCGATCAGCGCCATGGTGGTGCCACTTTCCGGCGAGAACACCACGCCGTGGCGATGGGCAATCAGCGTTCCGCTGGCACCGACGCCGCTCTGGCGATACCCTTCGCCCTGGCTATAGCTGCCGTTCAGCGTGGTCCACGGAGTACGGTAGCTGCCGTTCAGCGCCACATCATGCTGACCGCCGGTCGCCGTGGTTGTCGACACGCCGTAGTTGAGGTTGTTTTCGCTATCCAGCGAACCGTTGACGCCAATTTGTGAACTGGCGAAGCGTGAATTATTAAACGAGGTATTTGACGTCAGGTTAGCGGTACGGTTTTCACCGAACCACAGCGGGTAGCTGAAGTTGAGCGAAACGCGATCGTCGCGGCGATGACCAGAGCTATCCGGGGTATAGACGCGCTGCGCGCTGACCGACCACGAGAGACGACCGTACATATTGTTGTAACTAAACTGGTACTGCTTCTCGGTTCCGGAACGGTTCCAGTAATCCGCCACCCGGCCGCTCAGATAAAAACCGCCCCAGCCGTCCGGCAGGTTTTGGTTAACGGTAAAGGTCATACCGTTTTTTTGCCGCCAGACGGTGTAATTACTGTTGTGATTTTTTTCCTGATCGACCGCATACAGCGCGTCGTTCAGGTTGTAATAGCCTTTGGTGGAGTAGCGATATGCCGCCAGCACGATGCTGGTCTGGGTCTCGGTAAACATGCGGTTAAAAGTGGCGCGATAGCTTTGCCCCTGCTCGTCGAGGGTGTCGCTCTTCAGCCGTGAATGAGTAACGTCGAACGACAGCGCGCCGATGCCGGTGTTCATCCCGGTACCCAGCAGGAAGGCCTGATAGTCATCAAAACCAGTGACGCCGGTGTAGCCGGTAAACAGGTTATTTAAACCGTGCTGCCAGGTTCCCTGGTAGAGCATCGGCTTATTACGCAGCGAACTGTCGTCGACTTTACCGGCAGAGAGCGCATAGCGGGTCATTCCTGGACGCAGTAATTGCGCCACCGAGGCGTAAGGCACGCTAAACACTTCAACCGTACCATCGGCTTCTTTAACCGAAACTTCAAGGTCGCTACCGTAGCCGGAAGGGTAAACATCCTGCAGGGTAAACGGCCCCGGCGGCACCGTGGTCTGATAGATAATATTGCTGCCCTGACGAACCGTGACCAAGGCGTTGCTTTGCGCTACGCCGCGAATTTCTGGCGCGTAGGAACGCATGCCGTCCGGGAACATATTGTCATCGGTCGCCAGGTTTACCCCGCGCAGGCCAATGGTGTCGAAGAATTCGCCGTTGGTAAAAATCTGCCCGCCGCTGACTATCGAGTTAATCTGCGGAATGGGCCGCTGCAGGTAGGTTTGGTTGCTGTTCCAGTGGGCTTTTCCCTGCTGCTGCTGCCAGTTCAGGTTACCGATATGCTTGAGCAGCCAGCCGTCCCACGACAGACCTGCATTAACACCCAGATAAGCACTGCTGTTATCAGAACCGTTGGACGACGAGCTGTGGCTGTTCCAGGCGTTTGCCATCCAGCCTAAATTCAGCGCCGCAACGCCTTTATCCCAGAACTCCGGGCTGACAAAGTTTTTAAGGCGCTGATCTTCGTAGATTTGTGGTACGGAAATATCCAGTCTCAGGGAGGACTGAATCAGGCTATCCTTGACGTTTTCTTCGTTACGCCACTCTTGCAGACGGCCGCAGAAGCCCTCTTTTTCGCTCAGTTGCGGGTTGAACTTCTCCGGCGAGATACCGTATTGCATCAGCATCGCTTTGGTGTAACAGACGCCCATTTTGCCGTCTTTACCCGCGGTGACTTTCAGATCGTAGCGACCTTTCCACTCGCCGTTGGTGTACACGTCCAGTGAATAGACGCCCTCGGAGATGGCGCTGGTCGAGAAGCGCGACAGATCGACCTTTTCGCGGCTGCCGACGATAAAACCATCGTTAAACTGATAGACCGTTCCCGGGTTTTCCTCTCCGCTGGAAAATGGCGGAAAGCAGCACAGCGCAACCGCAATGGCCGTGCTTAATCTTCCCGGGCAGATTGACCTCTGCTTCATGATCGTTTCCCTTATTTGACGGCAACTTTCACTGCGACATCTGCGCCATAGTCATTAATGTTGTTAACGGTCAGGGTCTCGCCTCTGTTCACCGCGGAAGAGAGAGCGATGGTCTGGCTAGACTGCGGGGCAAACATCACCGTTTTGCTGTTTAGCGCTTTGCCGCCGTCGCGGGAAATACGGCTTACGGTGACATAAAAAGGCGTCGGATTACTGACGGATAAATTGTTGCCATTTGCGGAAAGAACTAATTTCTCTGCTGCCGCGTCGCGGTTGCCTAATCCGTTGGGACGATAAATAAATTTAAAGCGCGAACGAATCGCCAGTTGCAGAATATTTTGCCCTTCATTTTTCTGGCTCGCCTCGACCGGCGGTATTTCCAGAAGGTTTAGCCACCACAGCGTTTCTTTATCTTTAGCGAGTCCCGCGTTGCTGCCGAGCTTAATACGCAGAGTCTGGCCGCTTTTCGCGTCAACCCGGGAAATAGGTGGGGTGATAATAAATGGCGTCGTAATAGTATCCGGCGTTGCGTCGGCATTACCGTTATCCAGCCAGGCTTGCGCCAGCGCCGGACGGTCGGCGGTGTTGGAGAGCTGCACCGTTATTTCTTTTTCATTTCCTGGATAAATAAAGCGGGTGCCGTTAACAATAATATTATTGGCATGGGCCGCAAAACTAAAAATGAAACAGAAAAAAAGGGCAATACGCTTCATGCTGACCTCAGAATAAAAAATAAGCGGCAGCAGTGGCCGCTTTATTATTGTTTTAGACCGCCCCGGCGCGAGGCGGTTTTATTTATTACTGGTAGGTAATTTCGTAAGTTGCGTAGCTGTTAACCACGCCGGTAGTGACGGTATCCGGGGTACTGGTCGCGTAACCAACGTAGTAAGTGAAACGTGCGCCATCCGCTACGGCAGCAGCATCACCAGTTGCGGTAGGCTGAGTGCTGTCACCCGGGATGATTTTATTGGTCAGCGCGGTGGCATTGTCGGTAGACAGAACCAACTGAATATTCTGTGCGCCAGCCGCTTCGGTGTTCGCCAGGTAGCCCTGTTGTTTGCTGGTTGCGCCAGCCAGCAGGTTACCACCGGTCCAGTTCACGCCCAGTTTGCTCACGTCATCCAGTTTGGTATCGTCAGCAGCCTGGCAGTTAGAAACGTCGATGGTGAACGATTTTGGTTTCAGGTAGGTATCTGCGGTAGCTGCTTTAACTTCCGTTAAAGTCACCGGAGACAGATAAACGTTAGCATCGCTGCCCTGGCCGTTTACGGAAACAGTACAAGAGACGTCGGTAACTTTACCGAAGAAATTAACCTGACCGCCGCCTACATTGGTATCAGCAGCATTTGCCGCAGCCATACCAAAAAACGCAGTCGCCATTGCAGCAGAGAGAAGAACCTTTTTCATTGCCATTTCCTTGTCAGAGTGAATTAAGTATCAATGAGCAAACAGTTAATTCGCACAAAAGTCAGAAGCGATATGCGATGCTCACTTGTGCAACTGTTAATAGAAACTTCGACTGACCGGAAGCCGCAATATTTAAGGCGTCAGGAACGGATTCTATAAAAGAATTCGTCGATGCTGTCGGCGTCAAAGAATGCTATTTTTCGCTGATAAATATACATTTGTTCATGAGGTGTTAATCAATGTAACAGATAGATTGCAACTATTAATGAACAAAAATTGATAGTAAAAAACAAAGTTATTGTTATTTACATTGAAGGCGAGAAAGCGATATGGAATTAACAAAATAGCTATTTATCTTGTCATAAAAGGCTATTTATCTACATAGAGAACAATCTGAATATCCCCTAAATAATTCGAGTTGCAGGACAAGGCACTCGTGCCTTGAACAGCGCTTGCGCTGGCCCCGAAGGGGCGAGGCCGAAGGCCGAGTAACGCGGCGACGCAGTGAATCCCCAGGAGCTTACTCCAGTAAGTGACTGGGGTGAGCGAGGACAAATTCGTCAGGAACGAATTTGAACGCTGTTCACAGCGCCCGTTAGGGCGAGGCCCAAGGATGGGCCGAGTTATTGCCAACGCACAAGCAACTTGAAGTATGACGGGTATAAATCTGCCGCTACGGTCTTTCCGTCAGTTGAAAATGCCGATGCAATGCACGCCACCCTTCTGGAGTAATCGTCACTTCGCGAAATCCTGCCGTGGTGGTAAACCATCCTTTTTGCTGACCATGCAGTAGCAGCGCCGCCCCAGCCGCACCGCCGAGGTGTAAGCGCCGTTCGCTCCAGTCCAGGCAGCCGCAGCATGCTTTGCGCCGCGATCCCAACGTCACCACAATCCCCAGGCGTGCAAAGTGCGCTTCCCCAATGGACGTCAAGGCCGTTCCATCAGACGTTATCCACGCTTCGCGCAGCAGAAAATCATACAGCGCTACCGCCACTTCTCCAGCCAGATGATCGTAGCAAGTACGCGCGACGCGCAGGTTAACCGGCGTGCTGGTAGATAACATCACGGCGCGCTTGCCGGCCATGGTCATCATATTTTCCAGCAGCCCGGCGACATCGCTACCGGCAAGGCGATAGTAGCGGTGGCGACCCTGGGCGAGACATATCAATAAACCGCTGCTGACCAGACGGCTAAGATGGGCGCTGGCGGTCGAGGGGGAAATATCGGCAACGGTGGAAAGCTCGGTGGCCGTCCACGCCCGGCCATCCATTAAGGCGCAGAGCATCTTTAGCCGGGAGGCATCAGCCATCGCCGACGCCACTGCCGCCATCGCCACGGCCAGCGACTCGTCGTCTTCAATCAGCTCAACAGGTTTTAACATAGCGCCTTTTATTTTCTCCAATAGCAAACCGCAAACATATTATAGAAGATCGGGATTCTCTGAGCGGTACTCGCGCAGCACCTGAGCCACCCGAATCTGATAGCCTGAGAAGATACTCTCCCGCCCCTCTTTCTGCGCCGCCTGATGGCAAAGGTTGCGTTTCCAGGCCAGCACCGCTTCTTCATCCCGCCACCAGGAGAGCGACAGAATTTTCCCCGTCGTCGTCAGGCTTTGAAAACGTTCAATAGCGATGAAGCCGTCGATGGTGCAAAGCAGAGGCTTCAGTTCAGCCGCCAGCGCTAAATAGCGTTCCTGCTTTGCAGGTGTGACTTCGGCTTCAAAGAGTACTGCGATCATGGTGTCATCCTCGCTTAATCAGTGTGAACGCCACTGTCGCTTGAACCAGAGGTTAATGCTTCGTCGACGGGCGAAGTATGGCTCCCTGTCGCGCGTAAAAAACGGTCAATACATTCACAAAAACAATAATCAATAACCTAAATAGAGAAAATCCTCGCCGTTAACACAAATTTTCACTCACTGAAAAAAGCACATGAAAATTATTTATCAACTTGTTTTTATTGAAAATAAAAACCACATAGTGCATTCCGCTGTCATCTTATGGTCATGAAAATGTGATCTAAATCGCACTTTTTGCAACGCACGTTATAGTTAGCAGACTTATTATAAGTCCATCGAAAGCAACAACGCTTTCCACCATAAAAGTTAAAAGGACAAACACCATGAAAAACGTAAAATTACTTGCCGCTGCCGGTATGCTGTCTCTGGTCTCTTTCGCTAGCTTCGCTCAGCCTGTTAGCGTCACCGCGGATACTCTGGACAACGCAGAAGCTAAAATCGCTGCCATCGCTAAAGACCAGGGCGAGTCTTACCACATTACCGAAGCTTATACCGGTAACCAGGTTCATATGACTGCTGAGCTGTCTAAATAACCAAATGGTTGCAGAGGGAGCTGCCGGACAGGTCGCCTGAAGGCGGCTAAGTCTGGCTCCCGCCACATAATAAGCACATAGCAATGTCGAGCCCCTTGATGGGGCTTTTTTGTTTTTGTCGATCTGGAAAAGCTCCCGGTGGCGCTGCGCTGACCGGGCTACGAGTGCCCAGCCGTCTGCAGGACGGTAGCCCGGGTAAGGCGTTCACGCCACGACCCGGGATTTTACCTGCTGGTTACTGCTCTCTTATTCGATAACGCCCGCTGAATCGACAACACGCTTAACAACACAATCACCAACCCCACTAGCGCCATCCCCTCTATTTTCTGTCCGAGGAAAATCCAGCCTAATATCACCGCCGTTACCGGACTCAAAAGGCTCATCGCCGATACCGCCACCGGAGAAAGACGACCGATTCCGCGAAACCACAGGCCATACGCCAGCATTGCCCCGGCAACGCACAGCCACAGATAGCCCGCTATCTGTGTCAGCGTCACCTGATGCAGCGGCGGATCGACCATTAAAGCAATCGGTGCCAGCACGATACCGCCGATCAGCAACTGCCACCCGGTCAGCGCAATGACCGGCAAAGAGCGCGCCCAGCGTCGCGAAAGCCAGGTCCCCAGCGCCATACTGATCGCCCCCAGAAACGCCGCGCCGATCCCCAACGGATCGAGCACCGTTTGCGGCGACAGCAGCAGCATCGCCATCCCCACGATCCCGGCACAGGCCGACAACACCGCCACCCAGGGCGATCGTTGGCGATCGACACACCAGGCCAATAGCATCACCAGTAGCGGTTGAATAGCGCCAATCACCGCCGCCAGTCCACCGGGTAAACGATAAGCGGCAATAAATAGCAAGGCCTGGAACGCACCGATATTCAGGATCCCGGTGATGATCAGCTTCCACCATTCGCTGCTCAGCGGAAAGCGGCGGCTCCAGAGAAGCAGAGCGATCCCGGCAGGTAAAACCCGCAGCAGCGCGGCGATAAACGGCCTGTCCGGCGGTAGAAACTGCGAGGTCACAATATAAGTGCTGCCCCAGATGGCGGGGGCCAGCGCGGTCAGCAGCAAATCAACAACGAGATTACGCGAAACAAAGGCCATGATTTTATCTTCACATCAAGGTAAATTGTGGTGTAAGTATGTATCGATAATTATCTTGATATCAAGACAGGTGGGCATCAATGGACAAATCACCACAGACCGACGCAGTGGATCGCATTCTTGAACAGTGGCAACGGGAACGCCCCGATCTCGATTGCAGCCCAATGGGGCCAATCGGCCGGCTGAAACGCTGCGCGATGCTGCTGGAGCCGCGTATTGAAGCGGCCTTTATTCGTCACGACCTGGTGCGTTGGGAGTTTGATATGCTCGCCACCCTGCGGCGGGCGGGCGAGCCGTTTGTGCTGTCGCCAACACAACTGTTTTCAACGTTGATGATCACTTCCGGCACCATGACACACCGCCTTAAGGCGCTGGAAAAACGGGGTTTTATCAGCCGCCAGCCAAACCCGGAGGATGCGCGCAGCCTGCTGGTCGCGCTTACGCCCGAGGGGAGAACATTGATCGATGAAGCGGTGGAAAGCCACGTGGATAATGAGCATCAGGTGTTGGCCGGGCTCTCAACTGCGCAGCGCCAGCAGTTGGACGAGGCGCTGGCGGTCTTTATGCGCCTGCTGGAAAAGAGTTGATAGAACCTGTCGCCGTTATTTTCCCGGAGGCGATGCTACGCATCTGTCCGGGCTACAGGTTCACAGCCGTCTGCGGGCAGGTAGCCCGGGCAAAGCGCGCCGCCTCCGGGAGGAGAGAGATTAACCATTACCCAGCGGAAACGGACGATCCTGCACGACCGTCTTCATCACCAGCGTCGAGCGTAAGTGCTGCACGCCGGGCATCGCGGAAAGCTTGTCATCATAAAGTTTCTGGAACGCCGGGAGATCGCGTGTGACCACGTGCATCAGATAGTCCGGATCACCAAACAGGCGCTGCGCCAGCACGATTTGCGGGATCTCTTCAACTGCCTCTTCGAAAGCGCTCACTGCTTGCTTATCGCCCTCTTTTAACGTCGCGAAGACAATCGCCAAAAAATTGAAACCCATTTTGGCGGGATTAAGATTCACCCGATAGCCGGTAATCACCTCTTCTTGTTCCAGCGCACGCAGCCGTCGATGACAGGGGGAGAGGCTTAAATTCACCCGTTCGGCCAGTTCGGTTATCGATAGCCGCCCGTCGGCCTGAAGCTCAGCAAGAATTTTTCGATCGATACTATCCATTTGGAAGATTCTCTCTTAAAAGAATATTTAAGAGCATAACATTGAAAGCTCATTGCGCAATAAAGCCGATATTCTTTCCCTCAAATAGCCACAATTAATGAGGGAAACGACAATGGGAAATCGCCACTATCGCGCAGAGGTGGGCTATCCATGGAGATGAGCTTTATCGCCAGTTTCTGGCTGGTCTCTTTTCTACTGATCATCACCCCCGGTGCCGATTGGGCCTATGCTATCAGCGCGGGGATTAAGGGACATCGCGTGATACCGGCGGTCGCCGGACTCATGTCCGGTCACCTGCTAGCGACATTTGTCGTGGTTGCTGGTATCGGGGTCTTAATTGCCAGCCATCCGCTGGCGCTATCGACGATTACCCTGCTGGGCGCGGGCTACCTCATGTGGCTGGGCATCGCTATTCTGCGCCACCCGCCAACGCCAAATGCCGAAGAACAGACGATGGGCACCTGGAACCGCTGGGCAGTTAAGGGGCTATGCATCAGCGGGCTGAACCCAAAGGTTTTCCTCCTGTTTCTGGCTCTGCTGCCGCAGTTTACCGATCCTAAAGGAAGCTGGTCGGTAGCGCAGCAAATGTCGACCCTTGGCGGCATTCATCTGGTGACCTGCACGCTGGTCTATTTACTGGTCGGCTACGGCGCAAAAACGCTATTGGCGACCCGGCCCCAGATGGCACAAAAAGTCAGTATTGCTTCCGGCATGATTATGGTGGCGATAGCCGCCCTGCTGTTCTATGAACAATTGAAATAGCGTTTGGTATAAGGCGTGAGCGAGCTCTCACGCCACAGCATGTAGAAACCAGTACAGGACTGTTTTTACAACGTGATTACCGCATTTAAAATAATCAGACTCTATGCTCTGGTGCACTTATCAATTTTAATCTTTCCTCCGCAATAGCATCTTATCGACAAGAAAGACTCATCTTAGTCGTATTCAAATTATTCCTGGCGACCCTCAGAAATATTCAATTTCTTATTACTGCTATTCATAACAAGGTTTTTGCAGTATGGTTAACGACCTTATGATTTATGTATCTCTGAAAACATAGCCAAGGAGAAAAGAATGAGCAGGACACTATTTCCATCGAAAAAACCAAAAACCATCATAAATATAAAAACAAGCACCCCCCAACCAATAAAAATTACATCTTAAAACTATTATTAGAACCAGCATCAAAGATAATTAATTTAAATGCAGCCGAGCTTCATCATTTACCCGACGATGCTAAATAAAATGTACTATACGTCTGCATGCTAAAGGGAACATAATGAAAAATAATGTAATTTTAAGAAAAAGGAACTTCCTGACTCACAATGAAATTGAGTCATTGCTCAAAGCAGCGAACAGTGGACCTCACGCTACGCGTAACTATTGCCTGACATTATTGTGTTTCATTCACGGATTACGAGCTAGTGAAATATGCCGCCTACAAATTTCCGATATCGATCTCGGATCTAAATGTATCTATATACACCGTCTTAAAAATGGATTTTCCACAACCCATCCTTTGCTGAATAAAGAAATCCGCGCGTTAAAAAACTGGCTGGATATCCGCAAGTCCTACCCTCAGTCCGACAGCGAGTGGTTATTTTTATCGCGAAAAGGTAATCCCCTTTCTCGCCAACAGTTTTATCACATCATTTCCACATCAGGTGATTATGCAGGGCTATCGCTTGAAATTCACCCGCATATGCTCCGCCACTCATGCGGATTCGCCTTAGCCAACATGGGCATTGATACCCGTCTCATTCAGGACTACCTCGGTCACCGTAACATCCGCCATACCGTATGGTATACGGCCAGTAACGCTGGCCGTTTTTATGGTATCTGGGACGAAACGAGAGACCGACAACGGAGCCCTGTTTTACTGTAATTCTCGATGCCATGGATGGCATCGAAATAGCATATTTCTATAACCAAACATTAATAAAAATTAACCATACTTTAACTATGATTATTGTTCCTGCAAGTTCACATTTCACACATAGTTTATCTTATTATGACGTTCATTCATTAATCAGGATATAAATGCATCATTCATCACCAGATTAAAACGTCATCAACCATGATTTTTTCTTTTAGTTTTATATACCTAAAAAAATAAACGGAGAGGTTATGTTGTGGTAATGAATAAAATCCATAAGAATAAGATTTATCATGTGGCTATATTCTTGTCTGATACCACTATAATGTGTTGTGTTCATTTAACTGAGATTAATCCCCTTAATATAATACGCCTTTAGTATCGCGAGTTATTTGTAAATTCCCCTGTTTCTTCGCAGGGTAGTGTTATTTATCAAGATCATATCAGGAGTAATTTATTGTGAACCGACGTCGTTTTCTTACTGGTAGAGAAGTGCAGGCGATGATGCTGGCCGCCCATCATGGGCAGACAGGAGAGAGAGATTATTGCCTTATCCTGCTCGCTTTCCGTCATGGTATGCGTATTAGCGAATTACTCGATCTTCACTATCGCGATCTCGATCTTGCTGAAGGTCGCATTAATATCCGTCGTCTGAAAAATGGATTTTCAACGATACATCCCTTGATGGTGGATGAATGTGAGGCAATCAAACGCTGGAGCCAGGTACGCACCGCCTGGAAAGGTGCAAAAAAAAGCGATGCGTTGTTTATATCGCGACGTGGTACTCCGCTTTCCCGTCAGCAGGCCTATCGCATTATCCGCACTGCTGGCGTCGATGCAGGAACGGCAACGCACACTCACCCGCACATGCTACGTCATGCCTGTGGTTACGAGCTGGCGGAAAGAGGAGCGGATACCCGTCTTATTCAGGACTATCTTGGCCATAGAAATATTCGCCATACCGTGCGCTATACCGCCAGCAACGCTGCTCGATTCGCCGGATTATGGGAACGAAACAATCTCATGGAAGTGAATTTACAAAATCAAAGGATACAGAATAATGAATTGATAAATAAGAAAAAATAACAGAGTGAACAGGTCAATTGGGGCCAAACTGTGTGCATCATAAAAATATTCAGTAACCTTTTGCAACCATAGAATGCATCCCTTACGGCAAAGATAGCAATATCACATTGATTATTATGCATTTTTTATTTTCGTTATTTTCAAATAATTCCCTTCTCTTCGCCGCATAGGCTCCACACCACGCTGTTCCAGATAGCCTTCCGTGGCTCATCCCCTCAACACTCTCAATATATTAAATCAATAACAAACAACAATTAAGATTAAAACTCCAAGTGAAAACAACAAAACCAGATAATTCAGTTAATTATTCTAACGAGTCAAAATGGCCCCAAATGTCTCATATTTTGGGTGAAAAACATGCAGAACCGCAGTCGAAAATCTCGACTGAATCATGAAATACCTGGAGGTCATGATGACGGCCAGATCGGTTCGTAATCCCGATATTGTACAAAGGAAAACAAGATGAAAATCAAAACACTGGCAATCGTTGTACTGTCAGCTCTGTCTCTGAGCTCCGCAGCGGCTCTGGCCGATACCACGGTAAATGGCGGCACGGTGCATTTTAAAGGGGAAGTCGTCAACGCAGCATGCGCAATTGACGCAGGTTCAATCGATCAGACCGTTCCAATGGGCCAGGTTCGTTCGGCAAAACTCGCTACCCCAGGCAGCACCAGTACGGCTGTCGGCTTCAATATCCAACTGAACGATTGTGATACCACCGTGGCCACCAAAGCCTCTGTTGCGTTTACCGGTACCGCAATTGACAGCACCAACACCACCGTACTGGCGCTGCAAAGCTCTGCGGCAGGCAGCGCGACAAACGTTGGCGTACAGATCCTTGACCGTACGGGTACTCCACTGGCGCTTGATGGCGCGACCTTCGGCGCGGCTTCTACCCTGAACGATGGCACCAATATCATCCCGTTCCAGGCCCGTTACTACGCGACTGCCGCAGCCACTGCCGGTACCGCTAACGCTGACGCGACCTTTAAAGTGCAATACCAGTAATTCATTCGTCAGGCAGGGAAGCATGTCGGGCCAGGAAGGCCCGTTATCCATAACGGAACTCGGGTGATAACGATGCAAAGGATGAAGTCAGGTCTGTTGATTTTTTTGCTCCCCCCGCTGGCGATGGCCGGCAATCAGTGGAACGTCACTTTGCCCGGGGGAAATATGCGTTTTCAGGGCGTCATCATTGCCGAGTCCTGCCGTGTTGAAGCGGGTGACCAGCAGATGACAGTCAACATGGGACAGATCAGCAGTAATCGGTTTCATTCGGCCGGGGAAGATACCAATCCGATCCCTTTCGATATTCATCTGCAGGAGTGCAGCACCGCCGTCAGCCAACGCGTTGGCGTGACGTTTCACGGCGTCGCCGATGGTAAAAACCCGGACGTACTCTCGGTCGGCGAGGGCCCGGGGATCGCTACTGGTATTGGCGTTGCTCTGTTTGATAAAGAAGACCACCTGATCCCACTGAACAGCCCTCCCGCAGCCTGGACAAGATTGTATACCGGGCCAACCACATTGCACTTTGTGGCGAAATATCGGGCAACAGGGCATCAGGTCACCGGGGGAGCGGCTAACGCTCAAGCCTGGTTCTCCCTGACCTACCAGTAATTAACCAGCAGACGTACCAAAACAGGAAACGACGGTGAGTATAAAAGGAATAAGCGTGAGAAAAACACTGGCGATGACGCGCGGTTTACTGGCAGGAGTGCTGATGATAGCCGCTATCGGATTTACCGTTCAGGCCCAGGCAGGCGTGGCGCTGGGCGCGACACGCGTTATTTACCCTTCCGGGCAGAAGCAGGTTCAGCTGGCGGTCACCAATAACGACGAAAAGAGCACTTACTTGATCCAATCATGGGTGGAAAACGCTGATGGCGCAAAAGACGGACGTTTTGTTATCACTCCGCCGCTGTTTGCCATGCAGGGAAAAAAAGAGAACACCCTGCGCATCATTGATGCCACCAACAACCAGCTGCCGCAGGACCGCGAAACCCTGTTCTGGATGAACGTCAAAGCCATTCCGTCAATGGATAAATCAAAGCTCAGCGACAACACCCTGCAGCTGGCGATTATCAGCCGTATCAAGCTCTATTATCGCCCGGCAAAACTGGCGCTGCCGCCGGATCAGGCACCGGAAAAGCTGAAGTTTCGCCGCAGCGCAGGCTCGCTCACGCTGATCAACCCCACCCCATATTATCTGACGGTCACCGAACTCAATGCCGGAACCCGGATACTGGAGAATGCCCTGGTTCCGCCAATGGGAGAAACCAGCGTCAAACTGCCTTCCGATGCAGGTAGCGAGATTACGTACCGGACCATTAACGACTACGGCGCACTGACCCCGAAAACGAAAGGTGCAATGCAATAACTGACGGGAGACCGCGTTCTCCCGGAAATAAAAATAAGAACTGACAGCCGGGCGACTTTGGACCGGAGGGACTATGTCACATCTGAAATATGGACTCGACTACCTGGGCTCCGGGCGTATAAACGGCCATGGGCCGATAAATGTGCGCGCTTTCGCCCCATTCACGCTGGCCCTTTTACTCTCCTCACCGATCTTTTCAGTGCAGGCAGAGCTCTATTTTAATCCGCGTTTTTTAGCGGACGACCCTGCCGCCGTGGCAGACTTATCAGGATTTGCCAGCGGTCAGGAAGTGCCGCCGGGAACCTATCGCGTTGATATTTACCTTAACGATGGTTTTATGACCACCCGCGATGTCACGTTTAATGCCGGAAAAAACGACCATGCGCTGCTCCCCTGCCTGACCCGCGGGCAGCTTTCAGGAATGGGCGTGAATACCTCATCCGTTGAGGGGATCAATGCGTTAGCATCCGATGCCTGCGTGCCGATAACTGAGATGATCAAAGATGCCACTACCCGCTTTGATGTTGGCTTACAGCGGCTGTATCTGACCGTTCCCCAGGCGTTTATGGGCAACCGCGCCCGCGGCTATATTCCGCCTGAACTCTGGGATCATGGGATTAACGCCGGGCTGCTGAACTACAACTTCACCGGCAACAACGTCCAGAACGACATCGGCGGCAGCAGCAACTATGCATATCTGAACCTGCAAAGCGGGCTGAATCTCGGCGCGTGGCGTCTACGCGATAACACCACCTGGAGCTACAGCAGCAGCGGCAGCTCATCGACCAATGAAAACAAGTGGCAGCACGTCAATACCTGGCTCGAGCGCGATATCACCCCGCTACGCTCACGCCTGACGATGGGCGACAGCTATACCAACGGTGATGTTTTCGACGGGATTAACTTCCGTGGGGCGCAGTTGGCCTCCGACGACAATATGCTGCCGGACAGCCAGAAAGGATTTGCTCCGGTGATCCACGGTATTGCCCGCGGCACGGCGCAGGTTTCGGTGAAGCAAAACGGCTATGAGATCTACCAGAGCACGGTGCCGCCCGGCCCGTTCACCATTAACGATCTCTACTCTGCAGGCAACGGCGGCGATCTGCAGGTGACCATCAAAGAGGCCGACGGCAGCAACCAGTTTTTCACCGTTCCCTACTCGTCCGTCCCGGTACTCCAGCGCGAGGGCCATACCCGCTATGCCGTCACCGCCGGAGAGTACCGCAGTGGCAACGATCAGCAGGACAAGCCAAAGTTTTTCCAGAGCACTCTCTTACACGGTCTACCGGCAGGCTGGACGCTGTACGGCGGCACCCAGCTGGCAGATCGCTACCGAGCCTTTAATCTCGGCGTGGGGAAAAATCTGGGGCAGTTAGGTGCCTTGTCGCTGGATGTGACTCAGGCCAACGCGACCCTGCCCGATGACAGCGATCACCAGGGGCAGTCTGTACGCTTCCTGTATAACAAGTCGCTCACGGATACCGGAACAAATATTCAATTGGTGGGCTACCGCTACTCTACGCGCGGCTATTTCAGCTTAGCTGACACCACCTATAACCGAATGAGCGGCTACAACGTCGACACTCAGGATGGCGTGATTAAAGTAAAGCCGAAGTTCACTGACTACTACAACCTCGCTTATAACAAGCGTGGCAAAGTGCAGCTCAGCGTTACCCAGCAGTTAGGACGCACCGCCACCCTCTACCTCAGCGGCAGTCATCAGACCTACTGGGGAACCAGCAGCGCCGACCAACAGCTACAGGCCGGACTGAACGCCGCCATTGATGATATCAACTGGACGCTGAGCTACAGTCTGACCAAAAACGCCTGGCAGCAGGGCCGTGACCAGATGCTGGCGCTCAATTTTAGTATCCCGTTCAGCCACTGGATGCGCTCCGACAGTACCTCGGCCTGGAAAAATGGTAACGCCAGCTACAGCATGTCCAACGATCTGAATGGTCGAACCACCAGCCTCGCAGGCCTGTACGGCACGTTGCTGGAGGACAACAACCTGAGCTACAGCGTACAAACCGGCTACGCGGGTGGCGGGGAAGGTAACAGCGGCAGTACCGGCTACGCGGCGCTGAACTACCGCGGCGGCTACGGCAACGCCAACGTCGGCTACAGCCGTAGCGACGGCATTAAGCAGCTTTATTACGGCCTGAGCGGCGGCGTACTGGCCCACGCCGATGGCGTCACCCTGAGCCAGCCAATGAACGATACCGTCGTGCTGATCAAAGCTCCTGGAGCAGACGGGGTGAAGGTGGAAAACCAGACCGGTGTTCGTACCGACTGGCGCGGCTACGCCGTGCTGCCCTACGCCACCGAATACCGGGAAAACCGGGTGGCGCTGAATACCAATACGCTCGCCAACAATGTCGACCTTGATGATGCGGTGGTCAGTATTGTGCCGACCCACGGAGCGATAGCGCGTGCCGAATTTAAAGCCAGCGTCGGTATGAAGCTACTGATGAAGCTGACTCACAACGGTAAACCGGTTCCCTTTGGCGCAATGGTCACCTCTGTGGGTAGCCAGAATAGCAGCATCGTTGCCGATGATGGCCTGGTCTATCTGAGCGGGATGCCGCTGACGGGCAAGGTGCATGCGAAGTGGGGAGAAGGGCCGGATACCAGTTGCGAAGCCGACTATCGTCTGCCGCCGGAAAGCCAGAACCAGGCGCTAAGCCAGCTGTCGGCAGTATGCCGCTAAGGAAGCCATGATGATGAGAAAAAACCTGTATCTGCTGGGCACCATACTCTCTCTGGTCTCCTTCAGCACGCCTGCCGCCGATAGCACCATCACGATTAGTGGATATGTGCGAGATAACACCTGCGCCGTTGCGGGGGAATCAAAGGATTTTACCGTCGACCTGATGAATAACGCCGCAAAGCAGTTTAATGCCATCGGCACGACCACCCCGCTGGTGCCTTTTCGCATCGTGCTGTCGCCCTGTGGCGGTTCCGTTACCGCGGTCAAAGTTGGTTTTACCGGCGTAGCGGACAGCGACAACACCAGTTTGCTTAAGCTCGATAGCGGGGTATCGGCGGCTTCCGGAATTGGCGTGCAGATACTCAGCGGCAGCCGGGTACCTCTGGTTCTCAACTCCCCCTCGTCAAATATTGCATGGACAACGCTGAAGCCCGGTCAGGCCAACACGCTGAACTTTTACGCCCGGCTGATGACCGCTCGCGTTCCGATAAGCGCAGGACACGTTAGTGCTACCGCGACGTTCACTCTTGAATTTCAGTAACCGGAGGCTGATATGAAATGGACTCATACACGCTGGCTGCTGGCCGGTTTACTGGCCTTCGCCAGCACCTCCCATGCCGCCGATGTGACCATTACCGTTAACGGCAAAGTGGTGGCCAGGCCCTGCACCATATCTACGCCGAAGGCTACCGTCGATCTGGGTGATTTATACACCTTCAATATGCTTTCACCCGGATCGGCATCGGGCTGGCATAACGTCACGCTCGATCTCAGCAACTGCCCGATTGGCACGTCACGAGTCACCGCCACCTTCAGCGGAACGACTGACAGCACGGGCTATTACAAAAATCAGGGAACGGCGGGAAACCTTCAACTGGAACTACAGGACACCAGCGGAAGCCGATTTAACAACGGTTCAACCAAAACGATGACCGTCAACGATGCAACGCAGTCGACCAGCTTTCCATTGCGCGTCAGAGCGCTGACGGTCAACGGCGGACCAACACAAGGAACAATCCAGGCGGTGATTAACGTCACCTACACCTGGCTTTGAGGCAGGAGATAATCATGAATCAGCAGATTACCACCCCCGGTCAATGTCGCCTGACCTTCATCAAGGCGCTGTGGATTTTGATCTTTTTATCAGGATTCTCTACCAGCGTCAGAGCCTATACCTGCTACGACTCCACCGGAACAATATTAAACAGCGATACCGGAGGAAAGGTATCTAACGTCTATGTCAACCTACAACCAAGTATTGGTGCGGGGCAAAACCTGGTCGTCGACTTATCTAATTCTATTTTTTGTAGAAATGATGCTCCGAACACGCGTAACGACATGGTGAGCATGCTACAAGGCTCGGCCTATAGCGGCCTGCTGACAAATTTCACTGGTTCTTTAAAGTACTACGGAGTCAGCTACAATTTCCCGCTAAACTCCCCAACCGCCAGCCACAACTTTACTTCCGGTAACTACACCAACTGGAATACGCAGCTCTACCTGACTCCAATATCGACCGCCTCCGGACTAGCGATTAGCGCCGGTTCGCATATCGCAACGCTGGTGATGTATCAGGTCGGTTCCGATATCAACGGCGGCGGTAATGTTCGTACTTCAAAATTTACCTGGCACATTTATGCTAACAATAGCGTGATCATCCCTACGGGCGGGTGTGATGTTTCCGCTCGCAACGTCACGGTAACGCTACCTACCTATCCCGGTTCTACCGCAATCCCACTCACGGTACGATGTGGGCAAAATCAAAATATCGGGTTTTACCTCTCTGGTACCACGGCTGATACCGCCAATACCGTTTTCACTAATACGTCCTCAGCCTCTCCGGCTCAGGGGATTGGCGTTCAGCTATTGCGTAATGGTTCTATCATGCGGTCAAACAGTACCGTCGCAATGGGAACCGTTGGCACTTCGGCAGTCAATTTAGGTCTCACCGCGACCTATGCACGCACCAGCGGGCAGGTCACCGCGGGGAACGTCCAGTCAATTATCGGGGTGACCTTTGTTTACCAGTAACGCGTCTATGACGAACAGCAGACCGGGAATGGACTACATCCTGTCACCCTGCTCGTTGGTGGCCGACGGGCTGGTAAAAGTCATGGTAGCCAGCGGGATGCGGCCCGTGGTGCTGCCGCTGGACGCGACGGAATTACCTGCCGGTGCTGACATTCGCCGTATTGTGGTATTTCTGCCCGAAGCCCCGGCCAGGCTGCTTATCACTCTGCAGCAGGTCGCCTCGATGCTGGAGCTGGCGGCCACGCCGCTACCGATGCTGATCCTCAGCCGTAGCCCGGCCTGCTGGCTGTGGCATACCCTGCTGCATCAAGTCATCGACCACCATCTGCTTTCTGAAGTGCGTGCCGCCGCCTCCGATCTGCCCGTCCCCAGCCTGACCGCAGTGCTCCAGGACTATATTCTGGAAAGATATCCTTCGCTTAAACAGCGGGTAGACGAAGAGATGCAGATCGGCGGAAAAAAAACTGGCGGACTCACCAGGCAAGAGCTGAACGCTATTCTCGGTTTTCTGAGCGGTGACAGCGTTAATGCCCAAGCTAAACACCGCGGTATTAGCCACAAAACGCTCTATACCCAGCGAACCGCAGGACTGAAAAAAATGGTGGAGCATCATCCTCAGCTGGCAGCCCATTTCCCCGGCAGCCAGACGAAGGGACAGAAAATACAGCCTAACTCTGCGCTTTCCGCTTTTGAGCGAAATTTTGTCCATGCTATTCATTGCCGACAAATTTTCCCGGTCTTCCAGCCCATTACTGATGGTCAGATGCAGCTAAAAGGGATAGAAATTCTCTCTCGCTGGCGGCAAAACGGTCACATTATGCTCCCGGGCGATTTTTTACCGCAGTTGCGTTCAGACTACGCGTGGTTGGTTTTGACGGCCTTTGTACTCCAGGAGGCCGTGCAGAATATCAATCAGCATCCTGGGGATTTTTATTTCTCGGTCAATATCCCCGCCGCCATCGCCAGCCATGAAAATCTGGTCAGTATGCTGGAAACAGCGCGTCAGCAACTGCATCAGCCACACGTATCTTGTCGGCTGGTACTGGAATTTGCTGAAACCATCGACATCAATCGCCAGAGCAAAGTGGCTGAAAACATCGCCCGATTACGCAAGCAGGGCTTCACCATTATGCTGGATGACTGCTTTTCACAAAGCAGCGTCATGTTTCCGGTGCGCTCCGTCAAATTCAGCGCATATAAGCTGGATATGAGTATTGTGAATGATATGCAGGGAGATCTACACGCGCTCGCGCTGATAAAAAGCCTGATCTACTATTGTCAGCTGACCGGCAGCCGCTGTATTGCTGAAGGGGTGGACAGTCTGGATAAATTCAATAAATTGAAAGCGCTGGGGATCGATCGGTTTCAGGGATACTTCATCTCTGTACCGGTGGAGCGAGAAAACATAGGCGATCTTATTCACCGACTCTTATCAGGCCGCGATCTTACTCTTATCGCCGGGTAAATAGCGCCAGCTCACTGGCGCATTGATTTCAGGCGCGGATATCGTCGTACTCGCGGGTATTATCAAATTCATGTTTAGCAAACGGGCACAGCGGAATAATTTTCCGCTGCTCGCCACGCATTTTTTCGACCACTTTCGCCACCAGCTTTTTCCCCACGCCCTGACCTTTCAGGCTGGGGTCTACGTCAGTGTGTTCAATAATGCTGAGATGCTCACCTGTGGGTACAAAAACGATTTCCGCCACCTGATTCCCCTCGGCGTCATTGACGTAAAACTTGTTGTGGCCTTCCAGTATTTCCATCATTTCCTCGCTTATTTGTGGCGATACTTCAATGCGCCGCTTGGGCAGGTATCGATAACCTTGGTGACCGTGGCGACATCCACCTCGTCGGGAATGATCCACGGTTTACGCTTCAGGTTGAAAAGCTTTGCGCTACCGCGCACGCAGTTTCCCGAATGCTGGCAGAGAGCGGTATTGAAGTAGACATCAATCTTCTCCCCGGTATAGGCGCGATAGCCCGCTTCCAGTAGTTCCTTATCCATGACATTGCCTCAGCTATTTTTATTGGTATGGTTGTAAGCTCTAAGCATAGCCCTCGACTCTCATGCTGGCTATGGGCTAGCTCAGCAGGTGCCACTCTCGCGCCTGATTTACCGCCTGAATGCGTCCCTTCACCTGTAGCTTTTCGTAAAGCTGTTTGAGATGCCATTTGACGGTTTCCGCTGAAATGCCCAGCTCGCGCGCAACGCCTTTATTAGAATACCCCTCGGCAATCAAACGCAGCGTTTGCTGTTCGCGTTCGGTAAGACGCAACGCGGACGGCTGCGGGCGGTTCGCATCCGTGGCAATCCCGGCGGTCGCGAAATGCGATAACAGAGATGGGATATCAACGGCCAGGTTGTCGTCCGGCCCACTACGTTTAAGTATCTCACTCAGTAGCGAAGCCATCTCCGCCCCGCCCTCCAGCAGGCTGCGCAACAGTCCCTGGTGCAATGCGCGCGAAAGGGCCGGGCGGCCAACAACCACAGCCTGCTCCTGAGCCCCCGCGCGCCAAAGAGAGAGCGCCTGCATCAGCCGTAAACGCACAGCAAACAGCCACTCGCCGTTGTGTTCCCGGACGCTTGCCAGTTTATCCAGCTGCCGTGCGGCGGCCAGCGGCTCGCCGTAAGCATAAAGTAAACGACTCTCGCTTAACGCGATATATCCGCCAACCGCATCCTGCTGTTGCATCTGATTAAGCCCCTGCAGGCGGCACAGCAGCGCTTCGGCAGTTGGTCTGTCACCCGCGAGAAGCGACATGGCGAGCCGTTCCGCCAGCAGCGGAGCCTGCGCCCGCAGCCAGCCGCGCTGGGCGGCCAGCCCCTCGGCATGAAGTAATAACGACTCCGCCTCTTCTCGCCCGCCTGCCTCGCGAGCCTGACGGGCCAGCACGATGTAGCAGCGGCTAAGGCCGTCCGGCGGGCAAAAGTTATCAATCATCTCCAGGCGTGGGGCGAGCAGGCTCTGGACCTGCTCAACGTCGCCTTTTTCCCAGGCAATCTCCGCCAGTATGGGGGCCAGGGTCGCCCCGCTGCTAGAGTTAGCACCGGTATGCTGTTGCGCATAACGCAGCGCACGCGAGGCCTGCCGCTCCGCCTCGGCGAGATTCCCCTGGCGCAGATAACCCTGCGCCATTACGAACGCCCGGTAGACCTCAACAAAAAGGTTGCGGTTAGCGATGCTCACCCCCGCCACGCGCTGCTGAACATCCAGCGCCTGCTGTGGCCGTGAATCCGCGAGGTGGCAGTAGCTGAGGATGTTGCACACCAGACCATCGACCCAGATATCGCCGCAGGGCACCTCGTGCAGCAGCGGCTCGACAATAGCAATGCTGCGCGAAATGTTGTCAGCAAAGGCTTCGCAAATCGCCCGCACAACCTGCAACTTTACACGCGAACTGTGGACCAGAACATCAGGCCTGGCAGCTGCCTGCGCCTCAATGGCATCAAGCAGTTGGCGGGCATCACTAAAGCGGAAACGGTGCGCTAGCGCCCAGGCCAGATTGAGCTGAAGTTCAATGCGCGACGGATCAAGATTGTCGGGTAGATAGCGGATCCAGCGCACGAGGGTATCAATATCCCCCTCTTCCGCCAGCGACTGCGCCCCGGCCTCGGCATCCTTCGTCGCCGATTTACCGGCAGCCAGTGCGTGGCGAATCGCCTCAGCCCAAAGCTGTTGTGAGGCAAACCACCCGCTGGCGCGGTCGTGCAGTTGGCGAATATCAATCTCGCTACTGTGCTGCAGGCGGTGCAGTAAGGCGTCACGCATCAGCGGATGATAGCGAAACCAGAGGCCGCCCTCATCCAGCGCCGACAGAAACAGGTTATGCTGCCCAATCCACGCCAGCATCTCCCTCGCGTTATCTTTGCCGCTAACCGCATCGCATAACGCCGGATGCAAGCGGTTAAGCAGCGAAGTGTGCAGAAGAAAATCAAATACCTCGGCAGGAAGCGGCGTAAAAATAACCTCGTCGAGATAGCGAGATATTGACCGCGAGCTGGCGCTAAGCCCCATCGCCGCAGATGAAGAACCGGCTGCGTCATGGGATAGCGCGGCCATTTTCATCCCCGCCACCCAACCTTCCGTCAGCGCAATCAGCCGGGGAATATCCTGCGGATTGAGCGCTGACGAAGCAGCAAAATAGGCATTGGCTTCGCTGGGATTAAAGCGCAGCTCCGGGTCATACACCTCCAGTAGCTGGTCCTGCATTTGCAGGCGGCTCAGCGCTAAAGGCGGCTGGTTACGGCTGCCGATAATCAGATGTAAAGAAGACGGCGCATGGTTTAGCAACCAGCTCATTCCCCGCTGAATCGCCGGGTCGGTAATGCACTGATAGTCGTCGAGAATAAGATATAGCGGATGCGGGCACTGATTGAGCTGATTGACGAGTTCGGCAAGGAACAGAGTGATATCGGCTGGCAGTTCCCCTTCCAGAGCATGTAGAAAAGACGAGCTCCAGCCCTGCCACAGCGGCCGTAGCGCCTCTTGCAAATAGCGCATAAACAGCAGCGGCGCGCTGTCATCCTCATCAAGGCTCAGCCAGGCCAGCGCATCACCTTGTCGATGACGATGCCGATACCACTGCGCCAGCAGAGTCGTTTTGCCAAATCCGGCGGGGGCGCAAACCAGCGCCAATCGGCGGGATGTCGCATCATCGAGGCGCTGGAGCAGACGCTCCCGGGCCAATAGCGTTTCCGGCGAGCGGGGCGGCGTAAAGCGGGTGGCGATTAGCGGCAGCGCACGCGTGAAGCGGAAAGGTTCCTGCTCAACAAAGGCCGCCAGTGAATCATCCTGTGAGGATAAAAAAGCCATACCGCGATTACCTCTTAATCCAGTCCGTTGGTCATTATCCCCCCCATCAGGGGGGTAGGCCATGCTTATCGTGCCAGATAGAGTAATTCAATTCACTACGTTGATATGACGTCAGTCGCAGAGATCCCAGGTTTATTAATCAGTACAAGGTGAGTACAGAATATGGCTATCGAAAATAAAGTTGCGTTGGTAACCGGCGCGGGTCAGGGCATTGGCCGCGGTATTGCGTTGCGTTTGGCCAAAGATGGCGCGTCGCTGATGTTGGTGGACGTGAATCCTGAAGGGATTGCCGCCGTCGCCGCCGAAGTCGAGGCGCTGGGCCGCAAAGCAGCCACCTTCGTCGCCAATATCGCTGACCGCGATCAGGTTTATGCCGCCATTGACGCGGCGGAAAAGGCGTTGGGCGGCTTTGATATTATCGTCAACAACGCCGGGATCGCGCAGGTACAGGCGCTGGCCGACGTGACTCCTGAAGAGGTTGATCGGATTATGCGTATCAACGTTCAGGGTACCTTGTGGGGCATTCAGGCGGCGGCAAAAAAATTCATCGATCGTCAGCAAAAAGGGAAAATCATCAACGCCTGCTCTATCGCCGGACATGATGGCTTCGCGCTGCTGGGGATCTATTCCGCGACCAAATTTGCCGTGCGCGCCCTGACCCAGGCGGCCGCAAAAGAGTACGCCAGCCGCGGCATTACGGTTAACGCCTACTGCCCGGGGATTGTGGGTACCGGTATGTGGACTGAAATCGATAAACGCTTCGCAGAGATAACCGGCGCACCGGTTGGCGAAACCTATAAAAAGTATGTAGAAGGCATCGCGTTGGGTCGGGCTGAAACGCCGGACGATGTGGCGAGCCTGGTTTCGTATCTGGCAGGCCCGGATTCCGACTATGTTACCGGTCAATCGATCCTGATCGATGGCGGTATTGTTTACCGTTAAAGAGTAAACCCGGCGCAGCACGCGCCGGGTTTTAGAGGTATTACGCGTTAGCCGTCGGTTCCTGCGGCTTCTTGCTCTGGGTGTTTTCCAGCATCCGGCGAACCGGCACAATCAGCACGCACAGCACCGCAGCGCAGATCAGCAGCGCAATGGAGCAGCGCGCAAAGAGGTCAGGCAGCATATCCAGCTGATCGGCCTTCACATGACCGCCAATCAGGCCCGCCGCCAGGTTCCCCAGCGCGCTGGCGCAGAACCACAGCCCCATCATCTGACCACGCATTCTTTCCGGTGCCAGCAGCGTCATGGTTGCCAGACCAATCGGGCTCAGACACAGCTCGCCCAGCGTCAGCATCAGGATACTGCCAACCAGCCACATCGGCGAAACGCCAGCACCTTCGTTGCTCAGCACGTTTTGCGCCGCCAGCATCATCAGGCCAAAACCCGCCGCCGCGCACAGAATACCGATAACAAACTTGGTGATGCTGCTCGGACGCACGTTTTTACGCGCCAGCGCAGGCCACGCCCAGCTAAATACCGGTGCCAGCAGAATGATGAACAGAGCATTGATCGACTGGAACCATACCGCCGGGATCTCAAAAGAGCCGATCATACGGTTGGTGTAGTCGTTAGCAAACAGGTTGAATGAGGTTGGCTTCTGCTCGAACGCCGACCAGAAAAAGGCCGCCGAAACCAACAGGATAAAGCAGACCAGCAAGCGAGCGCGCTCTTTGCGGCTCAGCCCGGCGAAGGCAAACAGATAGATGAAGTACAGCACCACCGAGGCGGCAATAACGTAGACCAGCATACTGGCAACCGCGACAGGGTTAATCACGATAACGCCCTGGGCAATCAGCGTAATGACAATCGCCACGCCGACCGTCAGCGCCAGCAGCCATCCACCCACGCCGTTTCTTTTCACGACCGGGCTATTCCAGGTTGAGTCGAGACCGACTTCGCTGTCGTAGCGTTTCATCGCCGGGACGGCAAAGACGCGGAAGATAACCAGCGCAACCAGCATCCCGATACCGCCGATACCAAAGCCCCAGTGCCAGCCGTGAGACTTAATCAGCCAACCGGAGATCAGCGGCGCAATGAACGACCCCATGTTGATGCCCATATAGAACAGTGAAAATCCACCGTCGCGGCGCGCATCGCCCTTCTTGTAGAGCGTCCCAACCATCACCGAAATACAGGTTTTGAACAGGCCGGAACCGAGCACGATAAACATCAGGCCGATAAAGAACAGCGTGTCCCCCATCACCGCCGACAGCGCGATGGACAGATGGCCCAAGGCAATCAGAATCGAACCGTACCAGACCGCCTTTTGTTGACCAAGCCAGTTATCCGCCAACCAGCCGCCTGGCAGCGCGGCAAGATACATCGCACCGGCAAAGATACCCACGATCGCCGAGGCGTTCTCACGCGCCAGCCCCATGCCGCCATCATAAACGGTGGCCGCCATAAACAGGATCAGTAATGGACGAATGCCGTAGAACGAAAATCGCTCCCACATTTCGGTGAAAAACAGCGAACCAAGCGGGTATGGATGACCAAAAAAGGTCCGACTTTCATTTTTATTCACAGAGGAATGCATAACTTCTCCCAAAAGATACCCGCAGCGATTTAAAACCACGGGAAGCGTGTTGACCTTTTATACACAAGGTCAATTATTCACATTTAATGTGATGATATTTAACCATTTGATAACCTAAAAATGGTCCTGTCTAGTCCCTTACCCCAACTTTTTAGATGAAAATTCGACAAACGTCTACTTTTCCGGATTTAAAGTTGGCGAGAGGGGAAATGTGATTGACATGGTAAAACACACAGAAAAAATCATTTAATCATTAAAAAACAAATAATTAATAATATTTATTCTTATGATTACCGGGTCGTATATGAGTGAACAACGCCCAATCAATAACCCTAAGAAATACGTGTCTGATGAGCACAATGTCAGGAAAGGCCGATAAAACTAACAATTAAAGTTGTGAATGGATCGCCATCAGGGGGCGTAGGTAATCCAGCACCGAACTTTGCACAACTCGAGGGTTAAATCGCCGAACCGACGGCATTCGTATACGGCTTTAGCGGGTGTTTATGACGCGCCAGCAGGTGAGACTGACGCGTTGTTATGGACGATTATTTAATCCAGCGTTCTTTAATTTCGCTATATTCAGAAGAAGCCATCACCTTCTCCAGCGCCTGGTTTATCTCCGCCAGCAACGGGTTCCCTTTACGCAGCGCAATGCCCAGACCTTTACCATAATACTCAGGGTCGGTGGCGTGCTCATCCATAATGACGAAGTCCGGGTTCTCCTTCAGCCAGTTTTTCATCGCCGCCACGTCGCCAAACACCCCGTCCAGGCGTCCGTTTCGCAGGTCGATTAGCGCGTTCATATAGCTATCATAGGCTTGAGATTCAATCTCACTATGGCGATCCTGGAGATAGCGCTGATGAGAGGTCCCGTTCTCCAGGCCAAGCTTTTTACCTTTCAAATCGGCAAAGGTATGGAAGGTATCTTTGCGCACCACCGCAACCGCCGACAGTTCGTTGAAGTACGGCGTCGAGAAATCAACCTGCTTTTCACGCAGCGGTGTGATATCCATACCGGCAATCACCGCATCCATTTTCTTAAAACGCAGCGCCGGGATCAGGCTATCAAAACTCTGATTGGTGAAGTTACAGGTCGCCTGGAGTTCCTTACATACCGCTTTGGCAATATCGATATCAAAACCAGCCACCTGGTTATTACCATCGACAAATTCAAACGGCGGATAGGTCGCGCTGGTACCAAAATGGATCACCCGTTCAGCCGCCAGCGCCGAACAAGAAAATACACCGAGCGCAAGAGCGAGATAAGTGCCTTTCATGTTAATGCTCCCTGTGATACCCCTACAATAATTCAGCGGTCTGAAAGATGGTCGGGATCGTTATTTCCGTCAGGCATCGAATCAAATTCATCGCCCAAATAATTTTCGTCATCGATAAACCTTCCAGGTTATGGCCTGCGAGATAGCAGATGCCGCCCGTCCGGGGAGAACAATTATACTTGAACTGGCGCCGGTTCTGTAGATTCCTGCCATCTTATCGGACATAAATTAATGAATCATATCCACAGGTTACGCGTTACGCGATTGACCACAGCATAATATATCAAGCTGAAGGTTATGTTTCATATCAGCAAGAATAGTAATGGTTTAAGCAGAGATAAAAATTTCACTATAGGTGCAATACGCAAAATATCTAACCCTGACTTAAAGATCGGGGATTTTTCTTCTTAACTCAGACAGCCCTACACCGACAACTGCAGCCATTTTCACGATGAGTGCTCAGTCAGCATCTGCCACAGAAATTCTTCTTTCATGATCCGCTGAAATGCCCGTTGGCTATTTTCCGGTGAACTGCCGTGATCAGGTCTTTCGCGATCGCAGCAAAATCCTCATAGGCACGGTGACGATGCTACTTCAGAGCCACCTGATACCATAACGGACCATACTCCCCTCCACCGTGAATGTTCGCGACCACGTAGACACCGCCCTTTTGCAGCCAGGTGTCACCCATAGCACTCAAATAATGCGGGGATAATGAGACTTCAAAGCCGCAGTAACCGTAGAGCAAAGTCTGGTGATCATCGGCCCTCTAGCCGCAACCTGGAAATAAGGGATGCGCGTACTATCCTGCGGATTGCAAAAAACCATGGCTCACCTGCTGATCGCGGTTACTTTCCAAATCAATACAGGACGCAGAAATATTGGTGTAATTGGGCAATTCCAACGTTTATATATTCCGCCACTTTACGAAATGGATCTCTTGCTTACGGGTATAAAATCTGAGTGTAACCGATGGATTTATAAGAGAAAATATATGGAGCGGGCGAAGGGAATCGAACCCTCGTATAGAGCTTGGGAAGCTCTCGTTCTACCATTGAACTACGCCCGCAAAGAAGTGCGAGGGCCATTATAGACCTTACGCACTCGCTGACAAGCCCAAACTACGCTAACTGCCGATAAAATAACCTTTTAGCACTTAGGCTTACTACCCTGCGGCGGTAAATAGCGCAGTGGGTCGATAGCCGTTGCACGATAGCGAATCTGGAAATGCAGGCGCACGGAATCAGCATCCGTACTGCCCATAGTGGCGATCTGCTGGCCAATCTTCACGCTCTGACCGTTATTCACCATCAGCTTATCGTTGTGCGCATAGGCGCTGATGTAGTCCTCATTATGTTTAATCATAATCAGGTTACCGTAGCCGCGCAGTTGATTGCCCACGTACACCACTTTGCCCGCACCGGACGCATAGACCGGCTGGCCGCGCTTCCCGGCGATATCAATACCTTTATTACCACCATCGCTGGTGGAGTACGGCAGCACCACCTTTCCGCTGGTTGGCCAGCGCCAGCAGCGTTGTCCGAGCGGTGGCCAGGATGATTGCGGTACCGCCGAGGATGGCGTCACGGCAGCAGTGCGGCTGGCTGATGATTTTTTGCTGGATGTTCCCGATTTCGCGGTGGTTCCTGAACTGCTGCTCAGCTTCAGCTTTTGTCCTACTTCAATGGTATAGGGAGGTGAAATATTGTTGAGTCGGGCCAGATCCCTGACGCTGGTGCCGGTGGTGCGCGAAATGGCGTATAGCGTGTCGCCGCGCTTCACGGTATACGTGGAGCCGGAATCAGATGAACTGGAGCACCCTGCAACGATCAGGCTGCTCACCAACATTATCGTGATAAAAAGGCGTTTTCTCATCAGGCGTCCTGCACTCAACACAAACACTCACCTCGAAACCAGGGGGCGATTATCATACCAGCCCGTAGGACGATCCCCAATCTCAACCCTTCATCCAGAAGTATTAAATGGATATCCCTGGGCGATAATATCCATTAGCGCGGGCAGATAGGACATGGATGGCAATTTCACCAGCGCCGGATAGAATATTTGCGGCGAGGGGAATACCTCCACCACGTAGCACTGGCTAAGTTTGTCAGCATCAACTTCGGAAGACGGCAGCAGCGTCGCAGCCTCAAGACCGGATTCGAGCCAGTCGAGGATCACCCCCGGCTGGGTTATATGCATAATCACCTTCGCATTTACCCCGGACTTACGAAAGAGATCCATCAGCATCTCGTAAGTCCCTGAATCCTTTGCCCGATGCAGCAACACCAGCGGCAGCTCCGCCAGTGAAGTGTAACTGTACGGATTTGACGGTGGCCCAGACAGGCATTTTTTATTAATCACCGCCACCAGCTTGATCGGGTCAAAAGAGACATAATCAAAGCCTTCGCTGCGATAGGGCCGCTGTATTAACGCCAGATCGATTGCGCCTTCTGTTAATAATGCCTCAAGATGGCTGGAGTCGGTAACGGAGATATTTATCGATGTTTCAGGGTTACACCGATATAGCTCCATTAAGAGTGGTTTAAAATAATTCTGATAAAGATGAGTCAAGCCAATTCGTAATTCAGTTCTGTTTTTCTGCGCGATATCCGTTGTTTCACGGGCGGTATCTTCTACCTGGCGTAATATTTCACAGCCTTTACGATAAAGAAAAAAGCCGGCTTCAGTCGGTTCAATGCGGTTACCGCGACGAACAAAAAGCGACACCTGAAGCTCCTCTTCCAGCTCCTGTATCCGCTTGCTGAGCGGCGGCTGAGCCATGTTCAGTGATTTCGCCGCCTGGCTGACGGAACCGTGCTCCACCACCCGACAAAAGTAACGTAAGCGCTTTAAATCCATCATTGCCACCCGTGATTTATCTTCTTATCAGTATCACACTTACGCTGCCAAATAAAAAGCCAGCGCCGCTTCATCTCATATTGATTAATCATCCGTTAACACATTCTTAAAATAAACTTTTTTGATCTACTGAGCCTCCGCTAAACGGTATTTGTTTAAAAGGGCAATGAAAAATATTGTGCCGGTAGCAAAACTGCTTTTCTGAAGGAACATCCCATGGCAAATACTGATAACAAAAAAACTTCAACGGTGCATGATTTACGCTCTGCGCTAGAACTCCTGAAAACGCTTCCCGGCGAGTATGTTGAAACCGATACCGAAGTCGACCCGCATGCTGAACTCTCCGGGGTTTATCGCTACGTGGGTGCAGGTGGTACCTGCCAGCGCCCGACCCGCAAGAATGGGCCGGTCATGGTCTTCAATAAAATCAAAGGATTTAATGATATCAGCGTGGCGATTGGCCTGAACGGCTCGCGCCAGCGCGTCAGCCATTTTCTCCAGTGTGAACCGGCAAAACTGGGGCATCTGCTAAAAGATTCGGTCGAAAACGCCATCGCACCGGTAATGGCTCAAAGTGCTGCGGTATGTCAGGAAGTGGTTCATCTGGCGAGCGATGCTGATTTCGATCTGCGCAAACTGTTGCCTGCTCCAACCAACACCGAAGAAGACGCAGGTCCCTATATCACCATGGGCCTGTGCTACGCCTCGGACCCGGAAACGCACGAGTCCGATATCACTATTCACCGCCTGTGCGTACAGAGCCGCGACGAACTCTCCATGTGGCTGACCCCCGGTCGCCATATTGATGCTTTCCGCATGAAGGCGGAAGCCGCAGGACAGCCGCTGCCGATTTCTATCAGCATTGGTGTCGATCCGGCAATTGAGATTGCCGCCTGCTTCGAGCCGCCGACCACGCCGCTGGGTTTCAACGAACTGAGCATTGCGGGCGCGCTGCGCGGCAAAGCGGTTGAAATGGTGCAGTGTAAAACCATTAATGAAAAAGCCATCGCCCACGCCGAGATTGTCATTGAAGGCGAACTGCTGCCAAACGCACGCGTACGTGAAGATCAGAACACCAACACCGGCCGCGCAATGCCTGAATTTCCAGGCTATACCGGCGAAGCGAAAGAGGCGATCCCGGTCATCAAGGTGAAAGCCGTGACCCATCGCATCAACCCCATCTGGCGCACCACCGTCGGTCCAGGCGAAGAACACGTCAACATGGCCGGTATCCCCACAGAAGCCAGCATTCTGGATATGGTCGAACGCGCGATGCCGGGCAAACTGCTGAACGTTTTCGCCCACTCAGCTGGCGGCGGTAAATTGCTGGCAGTGCTGCAATTTAAAAAATTCTCCCCAGCCGATGAAGGGCGTCAGCGCCAGGCGGCCCTGCTGGCCTTCTCCGCCTTCCCGGAACTCAAGCACGTGATTCTGGTAGATGAAGACGTGGATATTTTCGATAGCGACGACGTGCTGTGGGCCATGCAAACCCGCTATCAGGGCGATGTCGACACCATTACCATCCCCGGCGTGCGCTGCCACCCGCTCGACCCGTCCCAGGTGCCGGAGTACAGCCCGAGCATCCTGCAACAGGGGATGTCCTGCAAAACCATTTTCGACTGTACGGTACCGTTCCACCTGAAGCACAACTTCCAGCGTTCCAAATTTAAAGACGTGGACGTGAAGCGCTTCCTGCCGGATTTCGAATAAAGGAGACCCCCATGAAAGCACGCATCATCATTGGTATCAGCGGAGCATCAGGATTTCAGTACGGAGTGAAGGCTCTGGAGTTACTTCGCCCGCTTCCCGTTGAAGTCCATCTGGTGGTCTCAAAAGGCGCGGAGAAAACCTGCGAACTGGAGACGGATTATCAGTTGGACGAGGTGATGGCGCTGGCTGACGTGGTGCATCCCATTGGCAATCTGGGGGCATCCATCTCCAGCGGTTCATTCAAAACGCTGGGGATGCTGGTCGCCCCTTGCTCAATGCGCTCTCTAGGTGCCATTGCCCACTGTCTGACCGACAACCTGCTCACCCGGGCAGCGGACGTGGTGCTGAAAGAGCGCCGCCGCCTGGTGCTGCTGGCCCGCGAAACGCCGCTCAACCTCGGCCATATTCGCAATATGTTGGCGGTGACGGAAATGGGCGGGATTGTGTTCCCACCGGTTCCGGCGCTTTATCAACGCCCGCAAACGGCAGACGACATCATTACTCATAGCGTTAATCGCGCGCTCGACCTGTTTGACCTTGAGGTCAACAACATCCCTCGCTGGGGCGAGGGCGAGCTAAGTTTTAATTAACAGGAAATTATTCAATGTTAATCGGCCCATATGTAAATGGAGCCGCCGTGATTATTGGCGGACTTATTGGCGCAGCGGCGGGCGGTAAGCTTCCCGATCGCGTAAAAACGGCGCTGCCGATGACCTTCGGCCTGTGCTCCGTCGGTCTTGGCATTACGTTGGTTTTGAAAGTGAAATATATGCCCGCCGTGGTGCTGGCGATGGTGATCGGCGCAATTCTCGGTGAACTGCTGCATCTGGAAAAGGGCATTGGTAAGGCGGCAGGCTCAACGCGCGGCTTTATCAATAAAGTGCTTCCCCCGGTGCAGGGCCTGTGCCACGAAGAGTTCACGGAGAAATTTGTCGCTATCCTGGTGCTATTTTGCGCCAGCGGCACCGGCATTTTCGGGGCGATGACGGAAGGGATAAGCGGCGACCCGTCAATCTTGTACATCAAAACGATTCTCGATCTGTTCACCGCCGGGATCTTTGCCACGCTGCTGGGTTACGCGGTGATGACCATCGCTATCCCGCAGGTCATTATTCAGGTGGCGCTGGCGATGCTGGCTGTGGTTATCCTACCGATGATCTCACCTGAGATGATGGCGGATTTCTCCTGTGCAGGCGGGCTGCTGATGGTGGCGACCGGATTGCGTATCTGTAACATCAAGCTGTTCCCGGTCGCCAATATGTTGCCCGGACTGGTTCTGGTGATGCCGTTCTCCCATTTATGGGCGGCACTGGTTGCCTGATAAGATCTATCGTCGCGTATCATAATGATTTGATTAAGCTCATAATGATACGCGGCGCACGGCGTTTTTTCGCCCTCCTCTCCCCATAACGGCTACAACTTTTAACATCATCACAGTTCCTTGACTTGCCCACCGTAATTTCCGCTTCTGGCGTAATTCTTGCCTGTTTTAGGTATTGGCTTGCGAGCCAAATCTTCATTTCAGGGGGACGACTATGGAATCGCGAGAAGCGACCGTTACCGGTGAGTCATGTATGCGCGTGGATGCCATTGCCAAGGTGACCGGGCGGGCCAGATACACCGATGATTACGTGATGGCAGGCATGTGTTATGCCAAATATGTTCGCAGCCCCATAGCACATGGCTATGCCAACAGCATCAATTGTGACGATGCCAAAAACTTACCCGGCGTGCTGGCAGTATTTACCTGGGAAGACGTGCCGGATATTGCGTTTGCCACCGCAGGCCACGCCTGGACGCTGGAGGCGGGTAAACGCGACACCGCCGACCGCTATCTGCTGACCCGTCACGTCCGTCATCACGGTGACGCGGTGGCGATTGTGGTGGCCAGAGATGAGCTGACCGCCGAGAAAGCGGCGCTGCGGGTTAAGGTCGACTGGCAGCCTTTACCGGTAATAACCACCCCGGAGGCCGCGCTGGCGGAGGGTGCTGTCGAAATCCATCCCGGCGGCAACCTGCTCAAACAGAGTGAAATGGCCGCCGGGAACGTTGCGCAGGCGATTGAATCTGCAGACCTGCAGATTCAGGGACACTATCAAACGCCGGTCATCCAACATTGCCATATGGAGACCGTCACCTCATTTGCCTGGATGGAAGAGGATTCCCGCATCTCCATCGTCACCAGCACCCAAATCCCCCACATCGTGCGCCGGGTCGTCGGTCAGGCGCTCGGTATTCCGTGGTCCTGCGTGCGGGTCATTAAGCCCTATGTCGGCGGCGGATTTGGTAATAAACAGGACGTGCTGGAAGAGCCGATGGTGGCCTTCCTGACCAGTAAGCTCGGCGGTATTCCGGTGAAGGTTTCGCTCAGCCGCGAAGAGTGCTTCCTCGCCTCCCGCACGCGACATGCTTTTACTATCGACGGGCGAATGGGCATCAATCGCGACGGCATCTTAAAAGGCTACAGTCTCGACGTGCTGTCTAACACCGGAGCGTATGCTTCGCACGGTCACTCCATCGCCTCGGCGGGCGGCAACAAAGTGGCGTATCTCTATCCACGCAGCGCCTACGGATACCGTTCAACCACCTGCTATACCAATCTGCCTTCGGCGGGCGCAATGCGCGGATACGGCGCGCCGCAGGTTGTTTTTGCGGTGGAGGCGATGATGGATGATGCCGCCACTGCGTTGGGGCTGGACCCGATAGATGTCCGCTTACTCAACGTCGCCCGTGAAGGGGACGCCAACCCGCTCACCGGCAAAATTATCTACAGCGCCGGGCTGCCGGAGTGCCTGCAAAAAGGCCGCGAACTGTTTGAATGGGATAAACGCCGCGCTGAATATCAGAATCAGTGGGGAGATATCCGTCGCGGTGTCGGCGTCGCCTGCTTTAGCTATACCTCCAACACCTGGCCGGTCGGCGTTGAAATCGCCGGGGTCCGCCTGCTGATGAATCAGGACGGGACGATCAACGTCCAGAGCGGTGCGACGGAAATTGGTCAGGGGGCCGATACCGTGTTTGCGCAGATGGTGGCGGAAACCGTCGGCGTCCCGGTGAGCAATGTCCACGTGATTTCGACTCAGGATACCGATGTCACCCCGTTCGATCCCGGCGCGTTTGCTTCGCGGCAAAGCTATACCACCGCGCCCGCGTTGCGCAAAGCGGCGCTGGAATTGAAAGAAAAAATCCTCACTCACGCTGCTGTCATGCTGCATCAGTCGGCCATGAGCCTGACGCTAATCGGCGGCAATATCGTCCTTATCGATCGCCCCACGCGCCCGCTGCTGTCGTTGAAAGACCTGGCCATGGACGCGTTTTATCACCCAGAACGCGGCGGTCAGCTATCGGCGGAAAGC
This sequence comes from Klebsiella sp., assembly GCF_027492335.1. Lineage (NCBI taxonomy): Bacteria > Pseudomonadati > Pseudomonadota > Gammaproteobacteria > Enterobacterales > Enterobacteriaceae > Klebsiella > Klebsiella sp. The sequence goes on from NZ_JAPUEW010000083.1 coordinate 39,392, forward strand.
TCGGTGAAAACCACCACCAATCCCCCGGCCTTCGGCTGCACGTTTGTTGACCTGAGCGTCGATCTAGCCCTGTGCAAAGTCACGATTAATCGGATCCTCAACGTCCACGACTCTGGTCATATTTTGAATCCACAGCTGGCGGAAGGTCAGGTGCATGGCGGAATGGGGATGGGCATCGGCTGGTCGCTGTTTGAAGAGATGATTATCGATGCCGACAGCGGCGTGGTGCGTAACCCCAACCTGCTGGATTACAAAATGCCGACCATGCTCGATCTCCCGGAACTGGAGAGCGCGTTCGTTGAAACGCTGGAGCCGCAATCCGCCTACGGGCATAAATCGCTCGGCGAGCCGCCGATTATTCCCATTGCCGCCGCCATTCGTAACGCGGTCAAAATGGCGACGGGCGTCGCTGTCGATACGCTGCCGCTGACGCCAAAACGGCTATTCGAGGCGTTTCATGAAGCGGGTTTGATTAAAGGATAAGACTATGTTTGATATCGCGACCTACCATCGCGCCCCGGATATCGTCGGGGCCATCGCGCTGCTGGCAAACAATCCGCAGGCGAAACTGCTCGCGGGCGGCACTGACGTTTTAATTCAGCTTCACCATCACAACGCTCGTTATCGCCATATTGTGGACATCAACGCCTTAGCGGAGCTGCGCGGCATTACCCTCACTGAGCACGGCGGGATTCGCATCGGCTCCGCCACCACCTTTAGCGAGCTTATCGACCATCCCTTAGTCCAGCGCCATCTTCCTGCTCTCAGCGCGGCTTCCGCTTCAATCGCCGGACCGCAAATTCGTAACGTCGCCACCTACGGCGGCAATATTTGCAACGGAGCGACCAGCGCCGACTCTGCCACCCCGACGCTGATTTACGAGGCCTCGCTGGAGATCCATTCGTCTAAGGGCGTGCGCTTTACGCCGATCAACGGCTTCCACACAGGTCCCGGCAAGGTGTCTCTTGAGCACGACGAGCTGGTGGTGGCGTTTCACTTTCCTGCCCAGCCCACCTCATCTACCGGCAGCGCACACTATAAATATGCCATGCGCGATGCCATGGATATTTCCACCATCGGCTGTGCCGCGCGCTGTTGTCTGGAAGAGGGTCGCATTCGCGAGCTGCGGCTGGCCTTCGGAGTCGCCGCCCCCACGCCCATCCGCTGCCAACACGCTGAACAGAGCGCGCAAAATGCCCCATTAACCCGGCAAACCCTTGAGACACTGAGCGAAGTGGTATTGCAGGACGTCACCCCGCGCTCCTCCTGGCGCGCCAGCAAAGCATTTCGTCTACACCTTATCCAGACGATGACAAAAAAAGTGGTCAGCGAAGCCGTTATTGCGGCGGGAGGAGAATGGCGATGAATCACAGCGACAGAATCACCATCGAATGTCGAATCAACGGAATGGGCTTTCAGCTAAGCGTCTCACCGGGTATGCCGCTCTCCGAGCTGCTGCGCGAACAGGGGTTATTGAGCGTGAAACACGGCTGCTGTGTCGGGGAGTGCGGCGCGTGCACCGTTTTGATTGATGGAACGGCGATAGACAGCTGTCTGTATCTCGCCGTCTGGGCCGCAGGCAAGGAGATTCGCACGCTGGAGGGAGAGCAGCAGGCCGGGCGGCTGTCACCAGTGCAAAAAGCCTATGCAGAATCGGGGGCCGTTCAGTGCGGGTTCTGCACGCCGGGATTGATTATGGCGACCACAGCCATGCTCGCCAGGCCGCGCAGCCAACCGCTAACCGTCCTGGAGATTCGCCGGGGGCTGGCGGGGAACCTGTGCCGCTGCACCGGCTATCAGATGATCCTCCAGGCCGTACAGGCCTGCGAGAAGCAGGAATAACGCGCGTCGGATATCGCCTCCGGGAAGATTCTGCTGTCTTTCTCCCGGGGGCGGCGCAAAGCGCCTTGCCCGGGCTACGGAAACGCAGACGACTGAAGGCTTGTAGCCCGGACAGATGCGCAGCATCGCCTCCGGGAAGATTCTGTGGTCTTTCTCCCGGGGGCGGCGCAAAGCGCCTTGCCCGGGCTTGTATGATGACTCCGTCAGAAAGAACCGGCCAGTTCTCTCTGATGGCG
>NZ_JAPUEW010000084.1:0-41061 GCF_027492335.1 Klebsiella sp.
TGTCCGGGCTACCAAACCAGCAGGCTGCTCGATCCCGTAGCCCGGTCAGCGTAGCACCACCGGGAAGCATGATGCAGAGGATTTCAATGCGAAGGCGAATCCCGGAGGCGGCGCTTGACGCGCCTGTCCGGGCTACCAAACCAGCAGACTGCTCGATCCCGTAGCCCGGTCAGCGTAGCGCCACCGGGAAGCATGATGCAGAGGATTTCAACGCAGAGGCCAATCCCGGAAGCGGCGCTTGACGCACCTGTCTGGGCTACCAAACCAGCAGACTGCTCGATCCCGTAGCCCGGTCAGCGTAGCACCACCGGGAAGCATGATGCAGAGGATTTCAATGCGAAGGCGAATCCCGGAGGCGGCGCTTGACGCGCCTGTCCGGGCTACCAAACCAGCAGGCTGCTCGATCCCGTAGCCCGGTCAGCGTAGCGCCACCGGGAAGCAGCAGTGCCGATGTATCAGGTCCGGCGCATTCCCCGAAGGCGGTGCAATCAATGAGTATCGACTTCGATACGCAGGCTATCGTGACGCCAGTACTCGATATCGTAATCGAGAATTCGCCCGTGCTGATCATAGTTGAGGCGGCGCAGCAGCAGCGCCGGGCGCCCTTCCATCACTCCCAGCGCTTCGGCGGCCTGCGGCGGCATTGAGGTTGGCCAGAACGACAAATGCATGCTGGTATATATCAGGTCATAGTAGGCCTGATAAATCTCAGTCAGGCTGCCGTTAAGATCGTGGCGCAGCAGCTCCGGAACTCTGGCGGGCAGACAGTGGTTTTCACAGTAGCAAATTGCCCGCCCGTCGGCATGGCGCAGACGAGTGAGCAGGTAAACCTGGTCAAACGGTTGTAGCGCCAGCGGTGTCATCACATCCAGCGGAACCGCGGCTAAACGCCCGTCCAGCAGCACCGTTTTCGGCTCCCGCCCCTGCTCCAGGCACAGCTTATGGAAGTTGGTATTCTGCGTTGGATCCAGCCACAGACGCTCCGGCGTGACGAACCAGCCGCGTCGGTCGGCGCGGTAGATTACGCCACTGGCTTCAAGCTGTGCCAGGCTCTCGCGCACCGTAATTCGGGTCGTGTTGAACAGCGCGCACAGTTCGCGTTCGGACGGCAGCTTATCGCCACTCTTCAGCGCGCCGTTTTGAATGCGCACCTGAAGCTGCGCCTTGATCAGCAGGTACTGCGGGGTCTCGCCAGAGGGTGATTTCATGTTCGCTCGCGGCTAAATTTGATGCGGTCATTATACATAACCAGATGAATTTTTTGTTGCAGCACCACTTTCCCTTTGACCTTTTCAGGCCGCGATCGTCATTATAAAAAATATCTGGTATAGACCAAATGGTGAAAAAGATGACCACCCGCAATTATCTGCTGCTGACCCCCGGCCCGCTGACCACCTCCCGTACGGTAAAAGAGGCCATGCTTTTCGATAGCTGTACCTGGGACGACGACTACAACCTTGGCGTGGTTCAGGCCATCCGCCAACATCTAGTGGAACTGGCGACGCCAGCCGCGGGCTACACTTCGGTGTTGCTGCAAGGCAGCGGTAGCTACGCGGTTGAGGCGGTGCTTGGCAGCGTTATCGGCCCTCAGGACAAGGTGCTGATTATCAGCAACGGTGCCTACGGCGCACGGATGATCGAGATGGCGGAGCTGATGGGCATTGCTCATCACCCGTACGACTGCGGCGAAGTCTCTCGACCGGACGTGGTGGCGATCGAACAGATCCTGCAAACCGACCTGGCGATCACGCATATTGCGATGGTGCACAGTGAAACTACCACCGGGATGCTTAACCCGATTGAAGACGTTGCAGCATTGGCGAAACAGTACGGCAAACGTTATATCGTCGATGCCATGAGCAGCTTCGGCGGCATTCCCATGGACGTTGCCGCGTTGAATGTTGATTACCTGATCAGCTCCGCCAACAAATGCATTCAGGGGGTTCCTGGATTTGCGTTCGTTATTGCCCGGGAAGCCGAACTGGCAACCTGCAAAGGCCGTTCGCGCTCGCTGTCGCTGGACCTCTACGCCCAGTGGCGCTGTATGGAAGATAACCACGGTAAGTGGCGTTTTACCTCACCGACCCATACCGTCCTGGCCTTCGCCCAGGCGCTGAAGGAGCTGGAAGAAGAAGGCGGCGTGAGCGCGCGCCATCAGCGCTACAGCACGAATCAGCGGCGTCTGGTGGCGGGAATGCGCGAGTTAGGTTTCCAACCGCTGCTCGACGATAGCCTGCACTCGCCAATCATCACCGCATTTTACTCCCCGGACGCCCCGCAGTATCGCTTTAAGGATTTCTATCAGCAGCTCAAAGAGCAGGGGTTTGTGATCTACCCCGGCAAGGTGTCGCAGAGCGACTGCTTCCGCATCGGCAACATCGGCGAAGTGTACGACGCCGACATCACCGCCCTGTTGGCGGCCATCAAAAATGCCATGTACTGGCAATATTAAGGAACCGGCATGAACCGTATTAATGCCGTTATTCTTGATTGGGCTGGCACCACCGTCGACTTTGGCTCTTTTGCACCGACGCAGATTTTCGTTGAAGCCTTTTGCCAGGCCTTTGATGTGGAAATTACCCTTGAAGAGGCGCGGGTGCCGATGGGCCTCGGAAAATGGCAACACATTGAAGCACTGGGAAAACTTCCCGCCGTGGACGCTCGCTGGCAGGCTAAGCTTGGCCGCGTGATGAACGCCGCCGATATTGATGCTATCTATGCCGCCTTTATGCCACTGCAAATTGCCAAAGTCGTTGATTTTTCCGCACCGATAGCCGGGGTTATCGACACAATTGCCTCGCTTCGGGCTGATGGCGTGAAGATTGGTTCCTGCTCCGGCTACCCGCGTCCGGTGATGGAAAAACTGGTTCCCGCAGCAGCAGCGCAAGGCTATGCGCCAGACTATTGGGTGGCGACGGACGACCTCGCCGCCGGAGGACGTCCCGGTCCGTGGATGGCGTTACAGAACGTGATTGCTTTAGGGATCGATGCGGTTGCCCACTGCGTCAAGGTCGATGATTCCGCGCCGGGAATTACCGAGGGATTAAACGCCGGGATGTGGAGCGTGGGACTGGCGGTTTCCGGCAACGAGTTCGGTGCCACCTGGGAGGAGTATCAGCAGATGACCGCCGAAGAGATCGCCACCCGCCGCGAGCATGCCGTCGGGAAGCTGTGCGCCGCCGGAGCGCACTATGTGGTGGATACGCTGGCGGATTTGCCTGGCGTGATTGCCGCCATCAACGCCCGTCTGGCAAACGGCGAACGTCCGTAGACTTCACCATCTTTCCCCGGGCGGCATAAACGCGTCGCCCGGCGGTATCTTGTCACCCTCGCGATAACTCCCCGCTGTTCTCATACCGAAATCCGGTTTTTTTTAGCAAATATGACCATCCTGTAATACCGATCACACTTTACTGCTGGCAACGGATTTGTTCAGGAAAGACAGCCGGATCATTAAGCTTTTTTCTCCACGCCCGGAATATATTAACCCTATTCCAGTCACCAGCATTGGCGAATAACGAAACCACGGAGAAAGCTAAATATGGCAGGTCTTTATTATGGTGTGGCCTATTACGATGAGTACATTCGTGAGGAGCGCCTGGAAAAAGATATCGAGATGATGGTTGCCGCTGGCATTAACGTTGTCAGAATTGCGGAATCCACCTGGAGCACGCTGGAGCCTGAAGAGAATACGTTTAATTTCTACCATATCGATCGCGTGCTCGACGCCATGCACCTTGCGGGGATCTCCGTTATTATCGGCACGCCAACCTACGCTATCCCGGGCTGGCTGGCGCGCAAGCACCCGGATGCGCTGGTCACCACGCCAGGCGGTCATGAAAAATATGGCCGCCGGCAGATTATGGATATTGTTAACCCGCATTTTCTTCAGCATGCCGAAAAGGTTATTCGCGCTCTGCTTAATCATGTTCACCATCATCCGGCTATTATTGGCTATCAGGTTGATAATGAAACAAAGCATTATGACAATACTGGCGAATATATTCAGTCGGCATTTAAAGCATCATTGAAAAAACAGTTCCCGGATATCCGCCAGATGAACGATGCCTTTGGGCTTGAGTACTGGAGTAATCGCATTGATTGCTGGGAAGATTTTCCCCCGGTCGCCAGCACCATCAACGCCAGCCTCGGCTGCGCGTTTGCCCGCTTTCGTCGGGAGAAGGTCGCGGAGTATCTGGCCTGGCAGGCCGATATCGTACGGGAATACGCGCGGCCAGAGCAGTTTGTTACGCAAAACTTCGATTTTGAATGGCGCGGTTATTCTTTTGGGCTTCAGCCGCAGGTCGATCATTTCTCTGCCGCGCAGGCAATGAGCGTTGTCAGCGTCGACGTTTATCACCCAGGTCAGGATCATCTTAGCGGACGGGAAATAGCCTTCAGCGGCGATGTGGCGAGAAACCTGAAAAATGGGCGTAACTATTATGTTATGGAGACGCAGGCCCAGGGTTTTGCCAAATGGACGCCGTGGCCCGGCCAACTACGCTTGCAGGCATTCAGCCATATCGCCAGCGGCGCCAGCATGGTTTCTTACTGGCACTGGCATTCCATCCACAACTCCTATGAAACCTACTGGAAAGGGCTTATCAGCCATGATTTCGCCCCGGGCCCTACTTACCAGGAGGCGATGACTATCGGTCAGGAGATGGCTCAGTTGTCCGGCGTTCTTAACGAACTGCGCGTGGAAAACGATGTCGCGATTCTGGTCAGCAATGATGCGATGGAAGCCATGAACTGGTTTAAACCCGATACGCCGCAGCCCGGGCTGAACAACCACGGTCATTACGTTTACAACGATATCCTGCGACGGTTCTGGGATGCGCTTTATGACAATAATGTCGCGGTGGATATCATCAACACTCTTGAACCGCAGAACAGTCAATACAAGGTCGTGGTTATCCCGGCGCTCTACTGTGCAACCGACGAGCAGCTTGAGCGTATTAATCAGTTTGTTGAAAACGGCGGCAAAGTGCTGATTGGCTTTAAGTCCGGATTTTGTGATGAGAATGTCAGGGTGCGTACTGAAACCCAGCCTGCGATTCTGAATAAATGCTGCGGCGTCAGCTATAGCCAGTTCGTCATTCCAGAAAACGTGGGGCTTCGGGCCGAAGCAGAGACGTTGATTTGCGCCCCTGATGAACGCCCGGAAATGTGGATGGAGCTGCTGACGCCGAACACTGAAAAGACCGCCGTTCTGCTGCGTTATGACCACCCGGTCTGGGGAAAATATGCCGCTGCCACGCTGTCGAATTACGGTAAAGGACAGGCGCTCTATGTCGGCTGTCTGCCCTCCAGCAAGGTAATATTTGACCTGTTTAGCGCGCTCTCATCAGATACGGCGCTGGTCTCCTCTACGCCAGAGTATCAGTGGCCGCTGGTTGTTCGCCGCGCCGTAAACAACCGGGGCGAGGCGGTGCAATTTATTTTCAATTATTGCGCCACGCCTGCAACAATCCGTACTGAGGCCGAAGTGACGGAACCACTGAGCGGGAAGCGGTATCATCAGGGAGAACGCGTTGAGATTGATGCCTGGGGCATGCGGTTGTTTGTAAAATCACGGTAATTTTCGCGAGGTGGTGTATGTGTTTTACCTTTGATGCGTATCTGGTGGCTGGATTTACACCGGTTGTCCGCAGCGGTCCTCTCGATACCCCGATAGACCGTCCGGACGGAATGGAAGGGTATATTATTAATATTACCGTGAGGGGAAAAGCGTGGGTAAAAACCAAAGAAGGCACATATGTTACCTGCGAAAAAAATGACTTACTCATTTTTCCACCCGGCGTGCCGCATCATTATGGGCGAGATGAAACCAGCGACTGCTGGGATCATTTCTGGATTTATTTTATTCCGCGACCATATTGGCATAATTGGCTCACCTGGCAAGGTAGCGAAGGTGAACCTGGCAAACTTACGTTAAAAAGTGAGCACGATGGTGAATTAATGAAGACGCTGTTCAGCGAGGCGATTACCTTCTTTTCTGAAGGCGACGCGCTGTCAGAAGCGATATCAATGAACGTTCTTGAACGTATCATCCTGAATTGTTATCGACTACAGGAAGATACGCAGAAGAAAACGCGCGATGCCAGGGTGGAAGAGGTCTGTCTCTATCTGAACCGGCATATCACCGAGGATTTGAGCATCGCCGACCTCGCCGCGCAGGTCTGCTTGTCGCCGTCTCGTCTGTCCCATCTGTTCCGCGAAGAGACCGGGCAGACCATTAATGAATGGAAAGAAGAACAGCGGATATATCGCGCCAAAAATATGCTGCAAAATACCGTGCTGTCTATCTCTGATATTGCACAATTAAGTGGATATAACGATGCCTTTTATTTCTCAAGAGTTTTTCGTCGCCACTGTGGGGTCTCTCCTCGGCGATACAGAAATAATTATATCAAGCTTATTCCGGATAAAAGCAGCAACTCCAGTGGCACTTGAATTTTAATATACCCTAAATAATTCGAGTTACAGGACAAGGCACTTGTGCCTTGAACAGCGCTTGCGCTGGCCCCGAAGGGGCGAGGCCATAGGCCGAGTAACGCGGCAAGGGAGTGAATCCCGATGAGCTTACTCTGGTAAGTGATTCGGGTGAACGAGCGCAGTCAACACACCTGCAACTTGAAGTATGACGGGTATAAACACTACCTTTAAAATAAAAGGTTTACTCTAATGAACACGAATAGCACCGATAAAACCATTAATTTGGGTGGGTGGTCTGCGTCAGTCAGTAATGAAAAACAGCCGAAACCTCCTGTACTTTTAGGTCTTGCTGTCGGAATCGGCGCGCTGCTGTGGCTGGCCCCATTTATGGGACTCAATTCCGTTCTGAATCCGGCCAAGCTCAGTCGAATTATCGGCGGGGGTTCAGAGGTTAATAATTTTCTTGCTCTGCTTGGCACTCTTGGCGCGGTCACCTCAACGATTACCACCATTATTATCGGTGCGCTGTCTGACCTCACGCGCTCCCGCTGGGGCCGCCGGACGCCGTGGATTTTATCCGGCTCGGTCCTGACCGCCCTGGTGATGGTGGGGCTGGGAATGATTGAAACCAAAGAGCAGCTGTGGATTTTTATCCTTCTCTGGTGCTTATTACAGACCTTTATAAACTTTGTCGTTGCACCGCTGATTGCCGTCATTGCTGACCGCATCGCGCCAAAACACCGGGGGTTAATTTCCTCCATTTATGCCGCAGGTTTTATCATCGGTCAGTACGGTGGCCCGGTGGTTGGCGGGTTCTTTCTTAGCGATAGCAACCCAGGCCTGGTCGATACGGGTTATTACGTTCTGGCGGTAGCAATGCTGCTCTCCGGCCCGATTGCGGCAGTCATTATCAAAGAGCCATCCAGCCTCAGCATGCCGCGGCAAAAAATCGACCGCAGCAACTTTGCCCAGTACTTTATTTTTCCGGTACGCAATGCGCGCGACTTTTACCTGGCGCTGTTTGGCAAGATGCTGATTGCCATCACCATTACCGCTTTTAGCGTTTATCAGCTCTTTTTCCTGACCAGCGGAATGGGGCTCAATAGCGCCGATGCCGGGAAGTATATCTCCCTCGCCGGTGTCGCCACGATGATAACCGCGCTGATCTTTGCACCTATTTCCGGCCCGATTTCCGACAAACTGCGCACCCGCAAAAAACCGGTGTTTCTCGCCGCCGTGTTGATTGCTGCAGGCACAGTTATCCCGTTTATTTACGGGCAGCCCGCCGCGATGATCTGGTACGGAGTTATTGCGGGTATTGGGTCGGGGATTTTCTTTTCGGTCGATCAGGCATTGAATCTGGAGGTGCTGCCTAATCCCGAGAATTCAGCGAAAGACCTCGGCATCCTGAATTTTGCCAATACCGGTGCGCAAATTCTGGGGCCCGTATTAGGCGCAATTTTGTTTAGCGTGGTGGGTAACCAGTATCTGCCCATCCTGCCTATTCTGGCCGTTATCGCGCTGGCAGGTGGGGGACTGATTATGATGATAAAACAGGTAGATTGAACGTTATCCCCCGGCGAGCGCTGCGCCGTCGGGGGCAAATATTTATGATGAAATCCGCACTTTGGTCGCCACCAGTAACCCGGTAAGCAGCATCAAAGTACCGGAAATCACCAGCGGCGACAGCAGGCCGAGATGGTCCAGCGCTACGCCGCCGACCGCCGCGCCGCAGGTATTGGCTAACTGGATCACCGCCACCTGAATCGACCCGGCTTTCTCTGCCTGATCGGAAAGGGAGCGGGTGATCCACGTTGACCAGCCTACCGGCACCAGCGCGAAGGCAAAGCCCCAGATAACCGCCACCGTCGACGATACAATTTTACTCTCTCCCCACAACACCAGCACCGCCGCGCTGATGGTCAGCACGATTGGGGCAATCGCCAGCGCCGCTTTTACTGAACGTTTGAGCAGCATGGAAGAGAGTGAGGTGCCGACAAAGCTGGCGATACCGAAGCTCAGCAGCACCAGCGTCAGGCCGTCAACGTCAAAACCCGCGAGGGTCATATACACCGGGCGAATATAGGTAAAGAAGGCAAACTGACCGGCGAAGGCCATAAAGATGGCGCACATCCCGGCCATCACACCGGGACGTTTCAGCAGGCCGAGCATATTTTGCTGCTGCGACGACGACTCGCCCGGCAGCGAAGGCAGCGCCTTCAGCACCCAAATCGTACAGACCACGCCCATGACCGCCGCGGCGTTAAAAACGTTACGCCAGCCGATAATCCCGCCAAGGAAGCTGCCCAACGGCGCGGCGATCACTAATGCTATCGACACTGCACCAAAAATTACCGATAGCGCTTTGGGCACCACGCGCATCGGCACCAGCCGCATGGTCAACGACGCCGACATCGCCCAAAAGCCGCCCAGCGCCAGGCCAAGGCAAGCACGCCCCACCAGCAGTAACGCAAAGCTGTTGGCAAAGGAGACCAGCAGACAGGAGACAGTCAGCAAGACTGAAAACAGAATCACTACGTAGCGGCGGTCGGTGCTGCGAATAATCGAAGTGATAAACAGGCTGGCAAACATCGCCACGAACGCGGTGGTGGTGACTGATTGCCCGGCGACGCCTTCAGAAATACCCAGATCCTGCGCCATCGGCGTGAGCAGGCTCACCGGCAGGAATTCTACGGTAATCAGGCAGGCAACGCAGAAGGCCACCGCGAAGACCGCCGACCAGTTTGGCCGCTCTGCCGGGCTAGCGTGTGGCGTGGATGCATTCGAAGGAGTCATAAGTTACCTGCAGGGTTGAATACGGAGAAGCCGCGCAGTGTAACATTTTAAATGTGACGAATTTAACGTTTTGACAACTTTTCAGGCTTTTCAAAGCGCTTGCGTGGCTGCTCGTATACCGGAAAAATCATTCTTTTAGGTGTTCAGATGAGTAAAAATAAGGAGTAATATAGCACCTAGTGCTACATATCAAGACTAATAACATACCTGTTTGAGATACTGTGCTCGCATTTTCGCCGGGTGGCGGCTAACGCCTTACCCAGCCTACAAAATCCATCGCTTCCTGTAGGCCCGCGCAAGCAAAGCGCCGCCGGGCAATTCCAGAGGCATGCACTTTATCAGCAATTTAAATATAGCCCGTTGTGCGATATTTAAGAATTGGTGGAGATTTGTCATGATTGCAAAAACTAAATTCAAAAGCCCGGCTTTTGAAGCTATCCATAGCGCCGCTGCGGGTTTGTACAGTGTTGATGCCATTCCACAGGAGACAATGCGCAGCTTCGATGAAGCCTGTCTCAGCAACGTGAGCGATCTTCAACCTGATGAAATTAAGGCTCTGCGGGAGCATTTCAACGTCAGCCAGCCCGTTTTTGCGCGCTATCTGAACACCAGCGTTTCCGCGATCCAAAAATGGGAAAGCGGGGCAAAACGCCCCGGTGGGCTGGCGCTGAAATTACTCAATATCGTGCAAAAACATGGGCTGGAGGTGCTGACGTAATGGATCCCTCCGGGCCACTATCGATTATTTAGCCTTATGCGCCGCTGTCACCAGACCGCAAATCCACTCCTGATGCCCATTAATCATCGGATTGGGTACGGTGCGCGCCAGCTCCTGCGCCGGTACGCCTTTCTGCGACTCCTGGGTCAAAATACGCACCCGCCCGCCAGGTAAATCCTCAAACAGCCAGGCGTGGATCACGTCGAGGCGCGTAGTCTCATCGCCTTCCGCCCAGCCGTGCCAGGCCACGCGCGCTGCTTGTCCGGCGACCGGTGGAACGTACTCGGTGACCTGTGCTTCAATCGGGAAGCCGAAAGTGGAGAAACGAAAGCGGGCGTTGGCGCTCAGTTTCGGGCCGCTGCCGTCGTGAAAACGGATATCGGCGACGTTGCTGTAGTAACCCGGCCAAAGGGTGGTATCGTCGAGCTGCGCCCAGATTTGTGCCGCCGTCAGGCCGCTGACGATGATTTCGTTGGAAGCGAAGTTATCGGTGGTGCCCGGCAGGTAATCTTGCGGCCAGATGATGGCGCTTTGTTGCGATGGCTGTTGCATGGTGAACCTCGTCAGTGTGTGTTTTAACGAGGTCAACTATGCGCCGCAGAGTGATATAAATCGAATCACCATCTTTTATAAACATCATTAAAAATAGTGATATCAGTGTAGCCAGTGGACGCCATCTTCCGGTAAAAACAGCGTGTTATAGCGTTCTTGCAGAGCATGCAGCTCGCTGATTTCCGGCTCCAGCTCGCGGAGGAAACCTTGCGCGAGGCGGATTTGCGCTTCGGTAATCGGTGCTGCAAGGCGGGCCTTTTGCATCAACCGATACCAGTAGTGCAGGTTTTGCTCGCTGCCGTCAACGATCCCCACCTGCCAGATAAGCAGCACCTGAGCGGCATTTTGCAGATGCGCTTCATTAGGCCGCTCAAGGTAGCGCAGATACTCGTGACCGGCGGTTTTTCCCAGCTGATCGATCATCGATTCCAGCGGCACCGGCGTAATCCCTAATCGTTCGCTCAGACGGCGAATTGCACGGCGTGAATCAGAGGTAAGCACCCGAAATCCCACAACAAATACCACTATCAGCGTGGCCAGTCCTAACCAGATCATGCATCCTCTCACTTAATCGCAGCCCCACTATCATAATGGGAATTTGCCAGCTGTCGACTGCCGGACGTACCATAATGTGACTTATCGCGGCTGCGGACAGTTATCATGAAATCTGATATCAGAAACCTCGATCTTAACCTGCTGAAAACGCTGGATGCGCTGCTCGATGAACGCAGCGTCACCCGGGCGGCGGCGCGGCTTTCGCTCACCCAACCGGCGGTGAGCGGTATGCTGACCCGGCTGCGCGAAGCCTTTAACGACCCGCTGTTTATCCGCGCCCCGCACGGGATGGTGCCGACCCTGCGCGCTCAGGCGCTGGCCTCGCCGGTTAAACAGCTATTGACTGATGCCGAAGCCCTGCTGCAGCCCGCCGTTTTCGAACCGCTCAATGCCGATTTCACCTGGACTATCGCCGCCACCGACTATGCGCTGAAAGCGGTGATCGTGCCGTTTATCGCAGCCCTGAAGCCGCTGGCGCCGGGCATCCGCGTGCGCATTATTCCGGAATCGCCCGCCACGCTGTTCGCTCAGACCGAACGCGGTGAAGTGGATATCGCGCTGCTGACGCCGCATTCCACGCCGCCGGATCTGCACAGCCGGGCGCTGTATCAGGAGGAGTACGTGTGCCTGATGCGCGCAGATCACCCGCAGGCTGCCGCGCCGCTGACCCTGGATTTATTCTGCGAGCTGGAGCATGTGCTGGTCTCCTGGCAGGGTGATAGTTTTCGCGGCGTGACCGATGATGCGCTGGCGGCGCTGGGTCGTTCCCGGCGAGTTGGGCTGTCGGTGAGTAGTTTTCTGGTCCTGCCGGAGGTGCTGGCGGTCAGCGATATGATTGCCGTAGTGCCGCGTCGGCTGGCGAAGATGGCGTCAGGGATGAAAATCGCCCCGCCGCCGTTGGCGATACCCGGTTTTACCAAAAGCATGGCCTGGCACGAACGCAGCCATCGCGACCCGGCGCAGCAGTGGCTGCGGGAGCTGTTGCACCAGACGGCCCAGCAGGAAGCATAAAAAAGCCCGGCGTAAAGGCCGGGCAAAGTGACTCACACCCAATGACTCAGGCAGTCTGCAAAGTTTGTGTCTTTTTCTGGCGGCGGATTTTACGTTCTTCAAAGACCGCGACGATAGCCATCAGGCAGATACAGCCGATAGCCGCCGCATCCAGCGCGGCAAAGGTGCCTGCCCAGCCGGTGAGGCCGAAAATCGGCGTACCGTCGGCAATCATCCCAAGACCGAGCTTGGCGAAGCTGTCGCCGATCAGATAGGCGAAGGTGCCTTTAATCCCATCGGCAGCGCCAATGGCTTTTTTCGGCACAAAGCCCACGGCGGCAACGCCGATCAGTAGCTGCGGGCCAAACACCAGGAAGCCAAGAGCAAATAGCGATGCCAGGTAGACGTACTGGTTGCTGGCGTGCTGATAAACCCCAAGGGTGGCGATAATCAGCGCCAGCGCGACGCAGGCCACCAGCGCGCGGCGTCCGTTCGCCAGGTCCGACAACCAACCCCACAGCAGCGTGCCGACCAGCGCGCCCACCTCAAACAGGGTAAAGCCCTGAATTGCCACTTCTTTAGAAAGCTTCAACTCCTGGAAAGCGTAGACGGTAGACCACTGGTCAATACCGATGCGCACCACGTACAGGAAGATATTGGAGAAGCACAGCAGCCAGATGACTTTGTTCTTCAGCACGTACTCGACGAAGATCTGCCATTTAGTCATGGCGTTTTCTTCTGTCTCTTTGTCTTCTTCGCTGATCTCTTCGCCAAACAGTTCTTCGGCGTTGCCGAGGCCGTAGGATTCCGGGGAGTCGCTACCAAAGCGCAGGCCGATAAAACCCACAATCAGTGCGATAATCGATGGGAAGATAAACATACCGATGACGTGACCGTCGAACAGGTAGTTGGCACCAAACAGCGCCACTCCCGCTGCGCCCGCGCCGCCGAGGTTGTGGGATATATTCCAGAAGCCAAGGAAGGTGCCGCGCTTACGGCGAGGCGTCCACTTGGTAATGGTCGAATAGCTGCACGAGCCGCCGGTACTCTGGAAAAAACCGCTCAGGGCGTAGAAGGCGATCATCAGGAACAGGCTGGTCGACCCCGCGCCCATGCTGGCGCTGAAGCCAAGCATACAGATGGCAGAGAGGATCAGCATAAACGGCAGGAACTGCTTGGTGTTCTTACCGTCAGCGTAGTAGGAGACCAGCGTTTTACCTACGCCGTAGGTGATGGAGAAACCGAGGCCAATCATCCCCAACTGCGTCATGCTCAACCCATAGGTGGAGATCATGTCGTTCTGCGCGATGTTAAAGTTCTTGCGGATCAGATACATGGTCAGGTAGCCGATGAAAACCACCAGGTACGACTGCATGAACGGTTTGAACCACATTTTGCGCCGCGCTTCGAGCGGCAGATCCAGGGTCGGCTTGCGCACCTGGTTTAGAAAGGCCAGCATTTGACACTCCCGAGCTAATTTTTATACCTGCGAATGGCAGGCATTGTAAAAATCAGCCAGGAGACACGCCTGAGACAGCGTCCAGGCGAAACCGGGAAAATTTCTTAGTTTTACGCTATTCGACTGAGAAAGGTGAAGTCGGTCACGCTTCGCGCGGTGCCTGGGCGTTTAAAAACGGCAGCAGCAGCAGGGCGGAAATACCGGCCGCAATGGCGATTACCACAAAGAATCCAGTCCAGTGCCAAATCTCCATCACCTGCGCCAGCGGCCAGCCGGAGAGCGAAGCCCCCAAATAGGCAAACAGACCAACAAAGCCGGTTGCCGCCCCCGCCGCCTCTTTGTGCGAGCACTCCGCCGCCGCCATGCCGATCAGCATCTGCGGGCCAAAAACGAAGAAACCGGTAGTAAAGAAGCAGGCTGCTTGCATTACGTAACTGGCAAATGGCATCAGCCACAGACCGCCGACGGAGAGCAAAATCCCGGCGGCGAAAATCAGATTCATTGGTCCACGATTACCGTTAAATAACTTGTCAGAGCCCCAGCCCGCCACCAGCGCGCCGATAAATCCGCCCAGTTCGAACATGGTTACCGCCGAGTTAGCCGTGACCAAATCGACGCCGAGGGTCTCCGACATATACAGGTTGCCCCAGTCGTTAATCGCCGCGCGCACCACGTACACCAGTACGTAGCACAGCGAGAGCAGCCAGATGTAGGGGTTCAGCAGCACGTATTTGGTGAGAATCTCTTTACGGGTCAGCCCCGCACCTTCCTGCTGCTGGGCTATCTCCAGCTCATCATGCCGCCAGTCGCCCACCGCCGGTAGCCCCACAGCTTGCGGGCGGTCGCGCAGCCGCCAGCAGAGAAACAGTCCGGCGAAGATCGCCAGCATCCCGGCAATCATCATCCCCGTTCGCCAGCCGTAGTGCAGCGCCGCCGCACCAACCACCATCGGGATCAGCGCCCCGCCAACGTTATGCGCCGTATTCCACAGCGCCCACCAGCCACCGCGTTCGGTACGCGAATACCATGCCGTCAACAGGCGGGCGCATACCGGCGATCCCCAGCCCTGAAAAAAGGCGTTCAGCGCCCACAACAGCGCGAAGGCCCACAGCGAAGTGGAGAAGCCGAACAGAATATTTACGACGCCGGTAGCCACCAGGCCAATGCCCATAAAATAGCGGGCGTTAGAGCGGTCGCTGACGATACCGGAGAAAAATTTTGATAGTCCGTAGGTGATGTAAAACAGCGTTGCCAGCAGGCCGATGTCGCTGCGCGTCAGCACGTTGCTGGCGAGGATTTCCGGTACGGCGGCGTTAAAGCTTTTACGGGTGAAGTAAAATAGTGCATAGCCCAGCCAGATGGTCAGCAGAATATGCCGACGCCAGTAGCGATAGCGCTCGTCCAGCGCCTGTTTATCGGCTATCGGTTGAGCATCCGGCGGGGATTTTAAAAAGGCAAACATCATCATTCCTCAGGCGTAACGCAACGGCAGGCTGACGCAAACGCGGGTGCCGTGGGTGCAGGAGATGGTTAAGCTACCGCCCAGCGCCGTAACGCGCTCGCGCATGCCGGTAAGGCCGAAGCCCTGCTGGCCGGAGCCTGGGGGCAGGCCGCAGCCGTCATCCTCCAGTACCAGCATCAGCCGCTGCTCCTGCTGCCAGCCCTGTAACGTAACGGCGCTGGCGCTGGCATGTTTGACGATATTATTCAGCCCCTCCTGACAGACGCGGAATAGGGTGACGCGCTGGTTTTCACTTAGCAGCGATTCATCAATGCGCCACTCCAGGTGGCTGACCATACCGCGATCTTCCAGCTCCATTTCACGCATCAGCGAACGTACCGCCTGTTCCAGCGTCAGGTCATCCAATTGACGCGGACGCAGGCGGCCCAGCAGACGGCGTACCGAGTCGTAGACGCTGAGTGAGAGCTGCTCAATCAGCTGGCCGCTTTGCCGGACGCTGGCGTCGTTCGGTGCCAGACGCTGCACAATCCCCGCCTGGGTGCGAATCGCGGTGATGGTCTGGCCGATATCATCGTGCAGCTCGCGGGCCACCTCGCGGCGCACGCTCTCTTCGGTTTCCAGCAGGCGCTCCGCCAGCCGCTGGTTGCGCACCAGCTCACTTTGCAGAGACTGGTTCAACTCGCGCAGCCGCTGAATTCCGGCCCCTAGCAGCAGGCCCGTCAGGCTTTGCGCCAGCAGAGAAAGTAGCAAATCCACCGGATGATCGTGCCAGGTCTGGCTGGCAATCAGCGCGATAGCGTTCATCAGGGTTGCGATCAGCGCCCCTTGCCAGCCGTAGTGCCAGGCCAGAGCAATGATCGGCAGCGCCAGGCAGAAAGGAGTAAAGCGCGAGAGTTCGGCAGGCAGCCCGAGCTGTAACCAGAGGCTGATGCTAAACAGCAGCAGATACCAGATAAGATGCCGCCCGCGCCAGTTCACCGGCTGCGCCACCAGCGATGGCCCCAACGGCCGCCAGACGGTACTGGTGAGATAGTGCCAGATAACCAGGCAGGTCGGGGCCAGCGTCAGGCCGCCGGTCAGGGTTAGCAGCAGCGCGTTCAGCCCCTCTTTGCCCTCCAGCAGCCAGGGAAGTGACTGAAGCAGCGCGGCAGCGATCAGCGCACCGCCCTGGCGCAGTAGGGTGAGCCAATCGCGCTGATGACGATAGCGCGAGATCAGCGCCACCGGCAGAAGGGTCAGCAGGCTTCCGGTCATCAATATTATCGGATGCGCCAGCGCCACTTCCTGCGCCAGCCAGAAGAGAAGCAGCCACTCCGCGCTCAGCAATACCGGCCAGTAGCCGCGTGGGCATTGCAGCATCAGGCCAAGACGCAGGCCGAAGGGAAATAGCAATACCGCAAGGTCTGGCCGCTCCACCAGGTGCAGGCTGATGCTCCACAGGCAGAACCAGGCAGCAGAGAAGATAAAGAAACAGCCGATTACCGAGAGCAGTCGGGAGAGAATCGCTTTCATTGCCAGCTATCGAACATCCGGCGCGCCAGCTCGACGTCGTTGCTGACGCCCAGTTTTTCCAGCAGATTAGCGCGATGGACGTGAACGGTTTTCGGCGAGAGTCCCAGTTCAGCAGCAATTTCTTTTACCGCCATCCCCTGCGCCAGCTTTTCCGCCACTTCGCGTTCGCGTTTGGTGAGCGGGTCCCGCCGCCCGGCCGCCAGTTTCATGGCGATATCCGGCGTCAGGTAGCAGCCGCCTGTCGCCACCGTGCGTACGGCGGCGATAAGTTCATCCGGACTGCAACGTTTGGAGAGAAAACCGCGCGCCCCGGCGTTCAATGCCTGCTCTACCAGCGCCGGACTGTCGTGGACTGACAGCATGACGACAGCCATCCCTTTCGGTAATTGGCTCAGCAGCTCAAGCCCGGAGATATCCGGCATTGAGATATCGCAGATGCAAACCTGCACCCCGCGACCGGGCAGTCCCGCCAGCGCCTCGCGCCCGGAACCAAATTCGGCGACGACCTGAAAATCGGCTTCCAGCCCCAGCAGTTGGGCAAAACCGGAGCGGACGATAAGGTGATCGTCGATAAGGGCGATAGTGGTCATGGCGATTCCTGGCGGGTTAAAAAACGCGCTTACCTTAACGATATACACTTCATCCTTCAAGCTGCCTCTGCTCCTCTCAGTCACTTACTGAAGTAAGCACCCGGGGATTCTCAGATTTTTGCCTTGACGACGCGCGGCTTGTGTAGCCAGCACGTCATTCACAACGGCGGGAGAGATATTTAATTTTTATGTCTTATTGGAACAATCGTAATATAAGCCTGAAAGTCATTCACACGTAAAATATATCACGATTATTTCTGCCAAAGATCAATGAGTATATTATGTACAGTACGTAACCTGCGTGATATTGTCCCTAAAGAATCAGCAAGGGAATATATATGCATCAACGACCTCACTTAGCAAAGCAAACGATCGATGAGCACGTGCTCAATAAGATAAATAAAAAAGCGCAGAGTAAAACAGATAAACTCTCGCACAGCGAAAAATTAGCTTATGTCAATGATGACTACTGCGAGATTACACGTAACTACACTTCATTTTATGGGATGAATATTCTGGGTGTTGTGCTTTTCTTGCCTGTTGTTATTTTATGTTTTGGTGCTACGCTATTTTTATTATATGATGCAGCATTCAATTTTGAGCGTTATGTTGAAACCTGGAGTTCAAGAGTAGGCGATGAGTTTTTACTGCATATTGCCTTTTTCACTATATTTTTCATGACATTTGTTTTTGCTGCCATTGTTAATTACTTTATCTTCGCTCCTCGACACTATCCGGTTCGCTTCAATAGAAAAACCGGCAAGGTTTATGTTTACGATTACGTTATGTACAGTATTACTTATAAATTAACCTATACTTTTTGGTGGTATCATCCTTTTTATAAGCGAACAAAACCCGAATGCAAAGAGTATGACTGGAGCCAGATACAAGCCATCAGTATCTATTCACGCAATAAACACTCATCATATTCCACAATTCGCTGTGTCGTTTATGACTCCAGCATCAGCACCACTATGATCGATTCCTTTAACCTGATATCGACCGACGCAGGTACGGACGCGCTGTTTATGCCTAACTACAAGCTGTGGCTATGGATTAGTAATTATATGAGTTTCAACGATGCGTTATTAGATACATCCCTTAATATGAAACCAGGCATTTATGGCCGTGAAGTAAAGTGGCCTGATGAGATGGATAAAAAATCTAAAGCATCATCTTTAGATGAGTACAGAAAAATCTGCTCTGAATAACCCCAGAGCAGATTTTCTTCCCGGCAAGAATATTTCTGCCGGGAAGATGAGTTACTCAAAAAAGACGGCAATTTTGCTGAACATGGACGGGTCGGACTGGTTGCGTACCACTTTCTCAACGTCTTCCAGCTTTTCGATCTGGCTAATCATCTGCCCGAGGCGCTGGTCGTCGTTGACCAGTAGCCAGATGCGGCTCTGATTGCTGTCCTGAATCGGCAGGCAAAGAATGCCTTCCACGTTAAATGCGCGGCGGGCAAACAGGCCGCAAACGTGGGTCATTACGCCAGGATGGTTGCGCACGGTGAGCTGTAGAATAACGTTTTCATGAGTTGGTTGTTGCATGGCTTATTCCCCCACCATTTCAGTATTGGCCGCACCCGGCGGTACCATTGGATACACTTTTTCTTCGGCATCGATACGTACGTGGATCAGCGCCGGGCCTGGGCGGTCGATAATTGCCTGCAGCGCCGCCTGCGGGTCGGCTTCGTTATTTAAATCACAGGTTTGCAGGCCGAAACCGGCGGCGATCTGCATAAAGTTGATCATTCCCGGGTAGGTGGCGGCAAACACGCCCTGCTTATAGAACATGCTCTGCTGCTGATGAACCAGCCCCAGGGCTTCGTTATTCATCAGGATGATTTTCACATCCAGCTGATTTTCCGCCGCTGTTGCCATCTCCTGGATATTCATCATCAGGCTGCCGTCGCCAGAGAAGCAGATAACCTTGCGCTGCGGGTTCGCCAGCGCCGCACCAACCGCCGCGGGCAGACCAAATCCCATGGTGCCCAATCCGCCGGAGGTCAGCCACTGGCGTGGACGGTTCAGCGGATAAGCCTGAGCGGTCCACATTTGATGCTGGCCCACATCAGTGGTCACAATCGCTTCATCGTCAACGCAGGCGGCCACGGCGTTAATCAAACCATAATGGCTGAGCGGGTCTTTCTCCTGCGGGATGTTGCAGGGGAATTCACGCTGCAAATCCGTCACCAGCTGCAGCCATTCGCTGCGCGGCTGCGCCTCGACCTGTGGGATCAACTGAGCCAGCACCTCGGCAACGTCGCCCTGGATCGCCACGTGCGGCTGCTTAATTTTACCCAGCTCTGAACGGTCGATATCAACATGAATAATCTTCGCGTTCGGGCAGAACTGCTCGGTTTTACCAATCGCCCGGTCATCAAAACGCGCACCTAAAACAATCAGTAAATCAGCCTCTTGCAGAATAAAGTTGGTACTGCGCGCGCCGTGCATCCCCAGCATGCCCAGCGACAGCGGGTGCGCTTTCGGCAGCATCCCCAGCGCCATTAAGGTCAGGGTGGTCGGCAGATTGGCTTTCTCCGCCAGCTGGCGAATCTGTTCAGGAGCGTTGACGACCCCGCCGCCCAGGTAGAGTACCGGACGCTGTGCGGCGTTAATCATCGCCGCTGCTTCACGCACGCTGGCGCTGTCGAACTCCGGGGCCGCCATGCGGGTTCCCGGTTCCGGCAGGGCATCCAGCTCAATGGTTGCCGCCTGGACATCCTTAGGAATATCTATCCACACCGGTCCTGGTCGCCCGGACTGCGCGATGCGAAACGCGTCACTCATCACCTGCGGCAGTTCAGCGATATTGCGCACCAGGTAGTTGTGCTTAGTGATGGGGATAGAGATACCGTAGGTGTCGACTTCCTGGAAGGCGTCGGTGCCGATCATTGAGGCCGGAACCTGGCCGGTAATGCAAACCAGCGGAATCGAATCCAGGCGAGCGTCGGCGATGGCGGTAATCAGGTTGGTGGCCCCCGGCCCGCTACAGGCCATACACACCGCCGGTTTACCCTCGGTACGCGCCATGCCCTGAGCGATAAACCCCGCGCCCTGCTCGTGACGCGCCAGGATGTGGCGAATCTGCGTGCTTTGGCTTAATGCGTCGTAAATGGGAAGGATAGAGCCGCCCGGAATGCCGCTGACCGTGGTGATCCCCTGACGCTCCAGTAAATGAACGACTAACTGTGCGCCAGTGAAGCGCATTTTTTGTGATGTTGTGCCCGAACTTGCCATGCTCCAGTCCTTTTATTCTGGGCCGACTTTACGCGTCGTACTTCACGTTGCTGGTGCGTTGGCTGCGCTTGGTCACCCCAGTCACGTACCTATGTACGTGACTGGGGATTCGCTCACTTGCCGCCTTCCTGCAACCCGAATTACTTAGCTTATCCGGGCAGGGCTCTTAAACGAAAAACCCCGCTCGGTTTGCGCCGGCGGGGTTTGGAATTCGTGTTGTTCCGGACCCTACGGCGCGTTGCCGACGACGACCACCACAGACACGACGACCACCGCGGCAGGCGCGGTTAGTAGTAGAGTCGAAGTCAGGATGGATGCGTTCATTAGGGACCTGTTGTCTTAAAAAAGTGAATGAATTTATACAAACACAGCTTTTGCCATTTCACAACGGATTTATTTTCAACCATGAGAAACTGCGTGAAGGATCACATTAATTTGCGAAGAGATAGAAACAAAAAACCCCGCGCGTGGCGAGGTTTTTTGAACGGTGTCTTTGCGGTTGGTAGCCGCGAGTACACTGTATTACGTCAACGGAAAAAGTATACGCGATCGGGGGAGAAGGCGCAATTTCGCGACGGTTTTTGCTGATGTAGAGTATGGATCGTACTCGCAGATTTGTCCAAAATATACTGTTCATTTATACAGTAATCATTCTATACTGATGGGGTACGCAGAGTGACATCTGGGGGCCGCACTTTTACCGGCGCAAATGAAGTCCTGGCTGAAACGGGTGGTGCCGTCAGCGCCTTAACCCCAGCAGAGCACACTGTGTTACGTCAACAAATACCCTGAATAACTTGGGTCGTAGCCGACAGGCCGCGCCTGAAATATGACGGGTATACCCTGGCTGGCAACAGGCGGCGGAAAGGTACGCCAGTCGGTCGTGCTCCTGAACCAGAGGAGACGCGTATGGGCGGAGTGGATATCGTTGTTCTGATCCTGAAACTCATGGTTGCCGTGTTGCAACTGCTTGATGCAGTCCTGAAACAGTTCCGCTGATTCAGGTTCAAGTCGCACCTGAGAGGGGCGGGAAACCGCCCCTCTACAGGCTAACCCGATGGAGAAAACCATGGCACCGCTGTTGATTGCCGCAATAACCCCGGACGACCCAGGTTTTACGGCGCTGCGAGTCGAAAGCTTGGCGCAAAATTACAATATGCTCCGCCGCCTGGCAGAGAACTGGCAAAGTGGGGAAAACCGCTTTAACGCCCCGGGAGAAAAGCTGCTGGGGGCCTTTGCATATGGGCAGCTGGTCGGCGTGTGCGGGCTGAACATCGACCCTTTTAGCCAGCAGGTGCGGGCCGGGCGCATTCGCCATTTATATATCGGTGAGCGCCACCGTCGACAGGGGATTGGGCACCAGCTGTTGGTTTCGGTTATCACTCACTCTGGTGCCAGCTTTGATTTTCTCAACACCCATGCGCCGTCAACGGCCTGGTCGTTTTATGAAAATCTGGGATTTCGCCCGGTGTTCGATGAACCCCAGGTCACACATCGTCTGTTCTGCTCACTTTAGCCATCGCTGGCTGCCGGGGAGAGCGCATGTTACAGTCCAGTGACGATTTATTCCCCATATCCGGGCCGTAATGACCATCACCGTATTCTGTATTTTGCTGTTCGCTGCTTTGCTTCACGCCAGCTGGAACGCTATCGTTAAAGCGAGCGGCGATAAGATGTATGCGGCAATCGGCGTTAGCGGTTCAGCCGCATTAATTGCCCTCGTTTTACTCCCCTTTGCCCCACAACCCACACTCGCCAGCGTGCCGTTTCTTGCTGTCTCCTGTGCGTTACAGGTGGTGTACACGGTGCTGGTGGCGAAAACCTACCAAGTCTCCGATATGAGCCAGACCTATCCGCTGATGCGCGGAACCGCGCCGCTGCTGGTGGCGATAATCAGCGTCACTTTCCTTGGCGACCACCTCTCGCCGCTGGCGTGGCTGGGAATTGGCGTCATTTGCCTGGCGATTCTGGCGATGGCTTTTAACGGGCGATCCCGTTCAAGTACCGGTATTGTACTGGCGCTGATTAACGCCTGTTTTATTGCCGGTTACACGCTGGTGGACGGAACCGGGGTGCGGCTTTCAGAAACCGCGCTGGGCTATACGCTGTGGACCTTTTTCATGAACGGTTTTTGTCTACTGAGCTGGGCGATGATCGCCCGACGCCCGCAGGCCAGTCGCTATTTACGCCAGCACTGGAAGAAGGGAATGGTCGGCGGCATCGGTACCATGGGCTCTTACGGTCTGGCGCTGTGGGCAATGACTCAGGCACCGCTGGCGGTGGTCGCCGCTCTGCGCGAAACCTCTATTCTTTTCGGCGCGGTTATCGCTTTTATCTTACTGAAAGAGAAGGTGGTTCCACTGCGTATCGTTGCTGCCTGCGGTATCGCCGCCGGGGCGATTCTGCTACGGCTGTCTTAAGCCGGATATGGCAACATTAGTTGCCGATTATTGTTTACAAAACCTGTCTGAAATACCCCGATAATCCCTCCGCTCAGGGTTGTTCTGTCATTTTTATGTGGTAGATTCCTCCATCGTTTTGCGGGTGTGTTAGTCACATATTCTTTATCTTCTATATTTCACAAAGTATTCATCGACATGAAACGGCATAAGAACTTCAATTTGTTGTTGATGCTGGTACTGCTGGTGGCCGTAGGCCAGATGGCGCAGACCATTTATATTCCGGCGATAGCCGATATGGCGATATCGCTCAACGTTCGTGAGGGCGCGGTGCAGAGCGTCATGGCCGCTTATCTGCTGACCTACGGCGTATCGCAGCTCTTCTACGGCCCGCTATCGGATCGCGTTGGTCGTCGCCCGGTGATCCTCGTGGGAATGTCTATTTTTATGCTAGCGACGCTGGTTGCCATCACTACCCATAGCCTACCGGTGCTGATCGCCGCCAGCGCAATGCAGGGGATGGGCACCGGGGTCGGCGGCGTGATGGCGCGAACCCTGCCGCGCGATCTGTATGAAGGCGCACAGCTCAGGCACGCTAACAGTCTGTTGAATATGGGAATCCTGGTCAGTCCGCTGCTCGCGCCGCTGATCGGCGGTATTCTCGATACCCTGTGGAACTGGCGGGCCTGCTACGTCTTCCTGCTGGTGCTTTGTGCTGGCGTGACCTTCAGCATGGCGCGCTGGATGCCGGAAACCCGACCAACCGGCGCACCGCGTACCCGGCTTATCACCAACTACAAAACCCTGTTCGGTACCGGCGCGTTTAACTGCTATTTGCTGATGCTGATCGGCGGCCTGGCGGGGATCGCCGTTTTTGAAGCCTGTTCCGGCGTACTGATGGGCGCGGTGCTGGGTTTGAGCAGTATGTCGGTCAGTATCCTGTTTATTCTGCCGATCCCGGCGGCGTTTTTTGGCGCCTGGTTTGCCGGACGCCCGAATAAACGCTTCCCAACGCTGATGTGGCAATCGGTGATTTGCTGTCTGCTGGCGGGGGTGATGATGTGGATCCCGGGCTTGCTGGGCATCATGACCGTCTGGACCCTGCTGGTGCCCGCCGCGCTGTTCTTTTTTGGCGCGGGGATGCTGTTCCCGCTGGCGACCAGCGGTGCGATGGAACCATTTCCTTTCCTTGCGGGAACCGCCGGGGCGCTGGTGGGTGGGCTGCAAAACATTGGCTCCGGCGTGCTGGCATGGCTGTCGGCAATGATGCCGCAGACCGGTCAGGGCAGCCTGGGCCTGTTAATGATGCTGATGGGCTTGCTGATTCTGCTGTGCTGGCTGCCGCTGGCATCGCGGTTTAGCCGCCACCAGCAGCCGGTTTAAAGCTTCTCCGGTTCGTGACGCGGGCTACCGGCCCGCAGATGGCGGTGAATCTCAGCCGCCAATTCCGTGGCCAATCAGTGCCAGCGCGTGGCTGACAATCATCTGCTTGTTCACTGATTGCAATCGCACGTCGGTGTGGGTACGCGAAAACGGCACCAGTACCAGGCTTATTAAGGTAGTAAACAGCAGCTCCGGCGACAGCGCCGGGTTGAGTTTGCCCTCCTGCTGCCAGCGGCGCACCGTCGCCAGCATTTTGTGGTATTTCTCATCGCCAAAACGCGCGTGCATATGCTGACGCAGTACCGGCATCTCGCCGATGATCTCCTGCATCCACAGCGGTGCGAACCATGCATTTTTCTCTGCCATCGCCGCCAGAGTTTCAATAAGCAGGGTAAAAGCGGTCACCGGCTCATTGCTATGTTCAACAAAAATTAGGCCGATATTGTTGCGCAGCGGCATAAAGCGCTCTTCGACCAGCTTTTCCACCAGCGCCTCCCGCGAACTGAAATAGTAGTGCAGCATCGCGGGCGTCACCCCCGCTTCTTTGGCAATGGCGTTCAGTGAAATCCGCGCGATCCCGTGGCGGGCAAACAGCGCCAGGGCAATATCCATCAGCTGTTCGCGGTTGGCGGAACCGGATTTTTGCCCGCGCGGGCGACCGGGGCGACGTGGGGCTTCATTGTCTTTTTGTGCTGACATCGTATGGCGATCCCTTGACCTGATTCATCATTTCCCTAAATATTAATTATGTATTTAATTAATTTCAAGCGAGTGATGCTATGACATCTGAAGTCGCGAGCCAACCGGCGGTACCCTCGATCCGCCTGCTCTTCAGCGCTCTACTGCTGGTCATGCTGCTATCAGCGCTGGACCAGACTATTGTCTCGACCGCGCTGCCGACCATCGTCGGCGAACTCGGCGGGCTGGATAAACTCTCGTGGGTAGTGACCGCCTATATCCTCAGTTCGACCATCGCGGTGCCGCTGTACGGCAAATTTGGCGACCTGTTCGGACGAAAAATCGTCCTGCAGGTGGCGATCGTGCTGTTCCTTGCCGGTTCCGCCCTGTGCGGGCTGGCACAGAACATGACCCAACTGGTGCTGATGCGCGCCCTGCAAGGGTTAGGCGGTGGTGGCCTGATGGTGATCAGCATGGCGGCGGTGGCCGATGTGATCCCGCCTGCTAATCGCGGTCGCTATCAGGGGTTATTTGGTGGTGTTTTTGGCCTGGCGACGGTGATCGGGCCGTTAATCGGCGGCTTCCTGGTGCAGCACGCCTCCTGGCGCTGGATTTTCTACATCAACCTGCCGCTGGGCCTGTTCGCGCTGCTGGTGATCGGCGCGGTTTTTCACAGCAGCAACAAGCGCAGCCAGCACCAGATCGACTGGCTAGGGGCGATTTACCTCAGTATGGCGCTACTGTGCATCATTCTGTTTACCTCCGAGGGTGGCAGCGTCCGCGCGTGGAACGACCCGCAGTTGTGGTGCATTCTGGCCTTTGGCGTGGTGGGGATTATCGGTTTTATTCATGAAGAACGACTTGCCGCAGAGCCGATTATTCCGCTCTCATTATTCAGCAACCGCAGCTTTCTGCTGTGCAGCCTGATTGGCTTTGTCGTTGGGATGTCGTTGTTTGGTTCGGTGACCTTCCTGCCGCTCTATTTGCAGGTGGTGAAAGCGGCGACGCCGACCGAGGCGGGGCTACAGCTGATCCCGCTGATGGGCGGTCTGCTGCTAACCTCGATCATCAGCGGACGCATTATCAGCCATACCGGTAAGTACCGGGTGTTTCCAATTATCGGCACCCTGCTGGGCGTGGTGGGAATGGTGCTGCTGACGCGCATTACCATCCACTCGCCAATGTGGCAGCTGTATCTGTTCACCGGCGTGCTGGGAGCGGGTCTGGGACTGGTGATGCAGGTGCTGATACTGGCAGTGCAGAACGCGATGCCTGCGCAAATGTACGGCGTGGCGACCTCCGGCGTGACGCTGTTCCGCTCGATTGGCGGCTCTATCGGCGTGGCGCTGTTTGGCGCAGTATTCACCCATGTATTGCAAAATAACCTGCAACACCTGCTGCCGGAAGGTGCGCAGCTGCCGCGGGCGCTGAATCCGGCGGCGGTACAGAATTTGCCTGCGGAGATTCGTCTGGATTACCTCGACTCCTTCGGGGCCGCTATCCACGCGGCATTCCTGATGGCGGCCTGCATTATGGCGGTGGCGTTTGTGCTCTCCTGGCTACTGAAAGAAGCACCGCTGAAAACGACTGCTCACTAGGTGGTGGCGGCAATACGCAGCAGCGCCCGACGCAGGGCTGGTGCAGCGAAATCGATAAATTTACGTAGCTTGAGCGGGGCCAGGTCTCGGGCGTTAGAGAGCAGATGCACCGGCGCGGGTTCCGGCTCCATCGTTTGAAAAATCAGCTTCAGTTCGCCGCACACCAGGCCATCGATAGCCTGGTAATGCAGCAGGCGCGCCACGCCAGCCCCCAGTCGGGCGGCATCGGCGGCGCTCTCCGGGGTGGTCACCGAAAGCACCGGAGCGATCGCGACCAGCCGGTCTTGCGCTTCTGTGGTATTAAACCGCCAGCCGCTGTAGGGCATCGGCGACTCAATGTGAATCATCGGCAGTATGGTCAGATCGCGCGGGCGTTCTGGCGTGCCGTATTTTTCCAGCAACCCCGGATGCGCACAGGTGACGATGCGCATCTCACCAAGGCGGGTCGCCACCATCCCGCTATCCGGCAAGGCACCGATACGTACCGCTAAATCAACATGATCGTCCACCAGGTCGGCGTTGCGATCGCTAAGCAGTAAACGGACGCGAATCTGCGGGTAACGGGCAAGAAATTCCGTGATTACCGGTAAAACGTGCTGACGACCAAACATGATAGGCGCAGAGATCGTCAGCTCGCCTTTTGGTTCCTGATATTCACCCGCCGCCTGTCGCTCGGCGTTCTCCACCTCTTCGAGGATCTGCCGCGCGGCGGCGACATAATTGGCTCCGGCGTCGGTCAGCGTTAGCTTGCGGGTTGTACGGATGAGCAGGCGTGCACCGAGCGTATTTTCCAGTTCGGCAATATTGCGGCTGACAGTGGTCAGAGGCGTATTTAGCGCCCGCGCCGCTGCCGACATACTGCCGAGTTCAGTCACTTTCACCAGCAGCGCCATGGCGCTGAGTCGGTCCATAATTATCCCATTTTTCGGAAAGATGATTGCCGGATCCCCACTATTATCTTTTTTGCCGACACAGTCCATGATGAGTCATGCCACATCGCCTCTGGAGGATTTATGTCAGCAGACTTTCTTGATATCGCCATGACCCCGAACGTGATGGATGTTCAGCATGAGATGGGCAGCGACGGGATGTGGCAGTCACCGTATCGCCCGCGCAAAGGCGAGCGCTTCAGCGATAGCGAAGAGGGGATGATCACCACCCGCGATAGCTTCTACCTGGCGACGATTTCGCAAACTGGCTGGCCCTATATTCAGCATCGCGGCGGCCCGGTGGGTTTCCTGCATCTGTTGGATGAGACCACGCTGGCGATGGCAGATTTTTCTGGTAATCGCCAATACATCACTACCGGCAATTTGCGCGGTAGTGACCGGGCCTGCTTGTTTTTGATGGATTATCCGCGCCGTGCCAGGCTGAAAATCTACGCCACCGTGGAAGTTGTGGCAGCGGGGAGCGACCCGGAATTATTGGCGCGGGTCACGCCGGAGAACTACCGGGCCAGAATCGAGCGTATTTTTCGCTTTCATTTACAGGCTTTTGACTGGAACTGCCCTCAGCATATTACTCCCCGCTATACCGCTCAGCAGGTGGCGGAGTATAGCCAGACGCTGCAACAGCGTATTGACGAACTGGAGCGGGAAAATCAGCGCCTGCAGCAGCGTATTCAAACAGGAGATTCATGATGACCGAACAACGTCCGCCTCTACCGCCGTTTACCCGCGAGAGCGCCGCGCAAAAAGTGCGGGCAGCTGAAGATGGCTGGAACAGCCGAGATGCCGGAAAGGTCGCGCTGGCCTACACCGTCGATAGCGAATGGCGTAATCGCAGCGAATTTGTGCACGGCAGGACGCAAATTATCGACTTTTTGCAGCGAAAATGGCGTAAAGAGCAGGAATACCGTCTGATTAAGGAGCTGTGGGCGTGGAGCGATAATCGTATTGCGGTGCGCTTTGCCTATGAGTGGCACGACGACAGTGGCAACTGGTTTCGCTCCTACGGCAATGAGAACTGGGAATTTGACGAGCGTGGCCTGATGCAGACGCGCTACGCCTGCATCAACGACCTGCCGATCGCCGAGAGCGAGCGCCTGTTCCACTGGCCCCAGGGGCGTCGCCCGGACGATCACCCGGGATTGAGTGAACTTGGGTTGTAAGGCGCGTCCCCCGTTCTATGGAACGAGCCTCATCGTTGAAGAGATGCCCGGAGGCAGCGCTGCGCAGCTGTCCGGGCTACTCGATCGCAGCCGACGGTGAACCCGTAGCCCGGGCAGGCGCATCGCGCCGCCCCCGGGAGAAAGGGGGAAGATGATTTTATTTCCGATTGCCGTTTTTGCGTTTAAAACCTCACCCCAAAGTCGTTATAGTTTCAGACGAAAAAATAATAACGATTCTCTATGGACTGACGGGGTAATAACAATGAAATTGCGTTTACGGACAGCCGCCGCCGTGGTGCTGGCGGGCCTGCTGCTGGCGGGCTGCGACCAGAAGGGCGGCGATGCCAAACACATTAAAGTTGGCGTCATTAACGGCGCGGAACAGGATGTAGCAGAAGTGGCGAAGAAAGTGGCCAAAGAGAAGTATGGCCTCGATGTCGAGCTGGTGGGCTTTAGCGGCTCGCTGCTGCCCAACGAATCCACCAACGCCGG
The DNA here is from genome assembly GCF_027492335.1 of Klebsiella sp. Lineage (NCBI taxonomy): Bacteria > Pseudomonadati > Pseudomonadota > Gammaproteobacteria > Enterobacterales > Enterobacteriaceae > Klebsiella > Klebsiella sp. Next base: position 28,978 of record NZ_JAPUEW010000084.1, read on the forward strand.
GGATCTGGATGCTAACGTCTTCCAGCACCGCCCGTTCCTCGAACAGGATAACAAAGCCCACAATTATCACCTGGTGGCGGTCGGCAATACTTTTGTTTTCCCGATGGCGGGCTACTCGCGAAAAATTAAATCCGTCGCCGAGCTGAAAGACGGCGCGACCATCGCCATTCCGAACGACCCGACCAACCTGGGCCGCGCGCTGCTTCTGCTCCAGCAAGAGAAGCTGATTACCCTCAAAGCGGGCACCGGCCTGCTGCCGACGGCGGTCGATATTACCGACAACCCGCATAACCTGAAAATCATGGAGCTGGAAGGGGCGCAGCTACCGCGCGTCATCGACGACCCAAAAGTCGACGTGGCGATCATCAGCACCACCTATCTGCAGCAAACTGGACTTTCACCGGTACGTGACGGCATCTTTATCGAAGACAAAAACTCGCCGTATGTGAACATTATCGTGACCCGCGAAGACAACAAAGATGCGGAAAACGTGAAAGAGTTTATGCAGTCCTACCAGTCGCCGGAAGTGGCGAAGGCGGCAGAGACTATCTTCAACGGCGGCGCGGTTCCCGGCTGGTAATTATTGACACAAGGAGATGTGGCGATGACCCGGCAACGCCAGGCTGATTTGCTGCTCATAGCCGCGACGGTTATCGCCGCCTGCGGATGGATTTTTTCCCGTGAAGCGATTGCCGGCATGCCGGTTTTCGCCTTCCTCGGCCTGCGCTTTTTCTTCGCCGCGCTGCTGCTGCTGCCGTTCTGTCGCGGCTTACACGTCGACAAGCAGCACTGGCCGCGCATGATTATCAGCGGCCTGTGGTTTGCGCTAAACCTGTGCCTGTGGATCTACTCGGTATCAACGACCCCGTCGCTGGGCGAAGGGGCGTTTATTATGAGCCTGTCGATGCTGTTCGTGCCGCTTACCGCCTGGGTGATGATGAAGGCGCGTCCGGCGCGGGCCTACTGGGAGTGCCTGCCGATTGCGGTTATCGGTCTCGGATTGCTCAGCCTGCATATGCCGATTGAGTTCCACCCCAGCCAGGGCTGGTTCCTGCTGACCGCGCTGGTGCAGTCAATCTGGTTTTGCTACACCAGCAAAAGCGCTCGCGAGGTGCCGCTGATCCCGCTGACCACCGTGCAGCTAGGCATCACCGGGGTTGTCGGGTTGGGGATTTCCGCCGCCGTCGAGACCTGGGATCAGCCGTTTACCCTGCCAACCTTCGGCTGGCTGCTTGCCAGTATCGTCATTGCGACCAGCCTGCGCTTCGGCCTGCAAATGAAGGGGCAGAAGTACGCAGCAGTCGCCAGCGCGGCAATCATTATGGTGCTTGAGCCGCTTTTGACGGTGATTGCCGCCGCGCTGTGGTACGGCGAACAGCTGCCGCTGCAGAAGATTATCGGCGGCGTGTTGATCCTCGTCGCCCAGCTGTGGTTCCGCTGGCGGATGCTAAAGCCGCTACGCTAAGCCGGTGCGCCGCTGCGCCATCAGATGCAGCAGCGGCACCAGCGATAGCCCGTCCGGCATCTCGCCGCGGGCGATCAGCTGGCCAATCTCTTCGAGAGTGAACCAGCCGGTTTCCATCACCTCATCCTGATCTTCATCCATTCCCACCCAGGTTAAATCGCTGGCGAGCCAGGTGATAAACAGCTGGTCGCTGCTGCCGTAAGAGGGGTTATAGCGGATGATTTCTTCGGCGTTCTGCGCCTGCCAGCCGGTCTCCTCCCGCAGTTCACGCAGGGCCGCCTCGCGAGGGTCTTCTCCTTCATCAACGCCGCCAGAAGGAACGGCCCATACGACCTGGTCTATCAGGTAGCGGTAGTGGCGAATCAGCAGCACTTTGTCATCCTGCATCGCCACAATCCCCACCGCTGGTCGCGGGTAGTGGATGGAGTAAAAATCCCGCCGATCGCCGGGGGCCATATCAATACCGACCTTGCGCATGCTGAACCATGGGGTATCCGCCATCACCTCGGCGTCGTGCATATCGGCGGCGGTTAACTTCTTCTTCATCGTAGCCACTCTTCCTGAAAATTGAGCGTTCAGCACACCACAGGCGAGGGCGGATGGCAATCACCGCAGATTGGCCCAATTTCATCGATCATTGCCCACATGCCCATATTGAGCCAGGCTTAGGGCACGTACGATGTTCGCCAGATGACTGCAAAAGAGGAATGAACATCATGAAAATTACCCACATTCGTAACGCCACCCAGATTATTGAATATGCAGGGAAAAAGTTTCTGATTGACCCGATGCTGGCGGATAAAGGCGCCTGGGCGGGATTCGCCGGAACCGCGCGCAGCGAGTTGCGTAACCCGCTGGTGGCGCTGCCTTTTTCCATCGACGACGTTGTGGATGTTGATGCCGTTATCGTCACCCACACCCATGAAGATCACTGGGACGAGGCGGCGATCGCCGCGATCCCCAAAACGCTGCCGATCTATGTTCAGCATGAGGCCGATGCTCAATTGCTGCGCGGACAAGGGTTCAGTGATATTCGTCTGCTCTCTGAGGACAGCGCATTTGCTGACGTTGCCCTGGTGAAAACCACTTCCGGCCAGCACGGCAGCGACCGCACCTATTCTGTTCCGGCGATGGCCGAACGTCTGGGCGAAGCCTGCGGCGTGGTACTGCGTCATCCACAGGAGAAAACCCTGTGGTTGGTGGGCGATACCATCTGGCGCGATGAAGTAGAAGCCGATATGGTCAGACTGCAACCGGACGTGGTGGTGCTGAATGCCGGATATGCTCACGTTATCGGCTTTGGGCCGATCATTATGGGCAAAGAAGATGTGCTGAAGGCACATTTCACTCTGCCGGAAGCCAAAATTGTCGCTGGGCACATGGAAGCGGTAAACCACTGCCTGCTGAGCCGCGATGAGCTGCGTCAGTACGTGGCTGATAATCAGATTGTCGATGTGGTCAGCATCCCGCAGGATGGGGAAACGTTGGTCTTTTAATGCCGGAGCGGGTAATGAAACTCACGGAAGTGGCGATTGTGGCGGTGGACGGGTTTAGCCCGTTCCACTACTCGGTGCCCTGTATGCTGTTTGGCGATACGGTCTCGGAAACCAAACGCTTTAATCTGCATATTTGCGCCGAACGACCGGGGCTATTAACCGCTCGCGACGGCTTTGCGCTGAACGCCAGCGGCGACTTCGCGACCCTTGAACAGGCGGATATTGTGGTGGTGCCTTACTGGGGCGCGGTGAACCAACGACCTATGCAGTCGCTGCTCGACAGCCTCGTGCGGGCGCGTAATAACGGTGCTGAAATCGTCGGCCTGTGCCTCGGGGCATTTGTGCTGGGCTACGCCGGGCTGCTGGACGGTAAGCGGGCAGCGACCCACTGGGAGTTCGAGCAGGATTTTCAGCGTCTGTTTCCGCAGGTGCAGCTGGATATCAATGCCCTGTACGTCGATGACCAGCGCATTATTACCTCGGCGGGCACCGCGGCGGCGCTTGACTGCTGCCTGTATATCATCCGCCAGCGTTTCGGCAGCCTTGTCGCCAATCAGATTGCCAGGCGGATGATCGTCCCGCCGCACCGCGAGGGCGGGCAGGCACAGTTTATCGCCCAGCCGGTACCGAAAAACACCCGCGATGCGCGGATTAACGGCCTGCTTGAGTATCTCCAGCAGCATATCCGCGAACCACATAATCTTGATTCGCTGGCGCAGGTGGCGGCAATGAGCCGCCGCACCCTGACCCGCCATTTCGCCAAAGCGACCGGTATGAGTATCGCCGACTGGCTTTCTGCCGAACGCCTGCGGCGTAGTCAGATCCTGCTGGAAGCCGGGGATTTACCTATCGAGCAGGTGGCGGAGGAAGTGGGCTACCTCTCCGCCGTGACTTATCGCCAGCAGTTTAAATCGCGCTTTGGCGTCAGCCCGGCGGAGTGGCGGCGTACCTTTCGCCGCGGCGCTTAGCCGCCGAGAGTGGCGCTATCGATCACGAAGCGGTATTTCACGTCGCCTTTGACCATTCTCTCCCAAGCCTCGTTGATCTGATCGCCGCGAATCAGCTCAATATCGGCGACGATACCGTGCTCGGCGCAAAAATCGAGCATCTCCTGGGTTTCCGGGATACCGCCGATCATCGACCCGGCAATCGACCGGCGACGGAAGATCAGGTTAAACACTTCCGGTGACGGATGCGGCGTGGCGGGCGCGCCCACTAAGGTCATGGTGCCATCGCGTTTAAGCAGCGTGGTGAAAGCATCGAGATTGTGCGGTGCCGCCACGGTGTTGAGAATAAAGTCGAAGCTTTTCACGTGTGCCGCCATCTCGTCCTCGTTGCGCGACACCACGACCTCGTCCGCACCCAGCTCCCGCGCCGCATCACGCTTGGATTCTGAGGTGGTGAATGCCACCACGTGAGCGCCCATGGCGTGGGCCAACTTAATCCCCATATGCCCCAGCCCACCAATCCCGACAACGCCCACTTTTTTGCCCGGTCCGACGTTCCAGTGGCGCAGCGGCGAGTAAGTTGTGATACCCGCGCACAGCAGCGGTGCGACGGCGGCCAGTTGCTCTTTAGGATGGCGCACGCGCAGCACGTAGCGCTGATGGACGACGATTTGCTGGGAATAGCCCCCGAGGGTGTGGCCGGGGGCATCCTGCGTTGGGCCGTTGTAGGTGAGCACCATGTGATCGCAGTAGTTTTCCAACCCGTCCTGGCACTCCTCGCACGCTTTACAGCTATCGACCATGCAGCCGACGCCCACCAGATCGCCAACGGCATAGCCTGCAACCCGGTTACCCACGGCGGTCACCCGGCCAACGATTTCATGGCCCGGCACGCAGGGGTAGAGAGTGCCGGCCCATTCGGAGCGCGCCTGGTGTAAATCGGAGTGGCAGACGCCGCAATAATCAATGGCGATCTGCACATCGTCCGGCCCCGGCTCGCGGCGGGTGATGGCCATAGCACCCAGCGGCTGGCTGGCGGAGTTCGTACCAATAGCGTTGATCTGCATAGCAAAACCTCTTCTACATAATGAAGTTGAACAATACGGAGGGGGAGAACGTTTTTTGCGCGGCAGAGTTAAGCGTAGCCTGGTTGACGTGGGATGAGAGGAGGAAAGCTCAAAGGGTTAAAGAGCTCCTGGCGGCGAGAGGGTATTTCGTTAGTTATTAATATATACCCGTCATACTTCAAGTTGCATGTGCGTTGGCTTTCCTCGCTCGCCCCAGTCACTTACTTCAGTAAGCTCCTGGGGACTCACTGCGTCGCCGCGTTACTCGGCCTATGGCCTCGCCCCTTCGGGGCCAGCGCAAGCGCTGTTCAAGGCACAAGTGCCTTGTCCTGCAACTCGAATTATTTAGGGTATAGTACGGACTGGTTTTAAACTTAAATGGGCCTGTAATAAGTAACGAATCGTGTCTTTTGGTAAAGAGTTTCGTTACTGATAAAAAGAAATAATTATCATTATTCTAAATGAGAAAATACGCAAGACCTGTTTGCCTGAAGGCTTTTGGACTTTTTTATTGCCCATAAATAGAAGTGGTGTAGTGCGTAATCAATATTTTAAAAAACGCTTTTACAGTATAATAAATTGTTTGGGTTGATTGGTTTTTATTTATTAATTTGTGGTGTGAATGCATTGGTTTGTTATGTTGTTGTATATTCATGCTTTTATAATTTGTTATGAATGATTGTTGTTTTCTCGCGGTTTTTTATCCTTCTTTTTACGCTTTGTTACTCCTTTCTGCGTTGAATCATTGGTAGTAAGAATAGAATCTGTCGCTTATTTCTAAGCTATATTTCTCCGCTTCCCTCAAAAACGATAAAGCCAGACTATTCAACGGGAGTGCCCATGCCCTTTTTAAGCATTATCATCACAGCGCATAATTGTGAGCTCACGCTTGCTGAGACGCTGGAAAGTGTGAAAAAGGCCATTGATTTTGAAAAGGATGTTGAAGTCATTGTGCTTAATGACAGCTCTTATGACAAGACGCAGCAGATTATTGAGCGTTATGCAGAGACGTTTTCTTCGGTTCAGATGAGAGAAGTTCAACTGAAAAATGTCGGTAGAGTCAGAAATATTGCGGTGCAGATGGCCCGTGGTGAATATATCACCATGGTTGATGGCGACGATCTGCTCAAGCCGCGAAGCTTGCGCGATGCGGTGGCGTTTCTTAAACAGCAGAGGCCCGATTTGCTGCTGACGCACCTTATTGAAACTCGTAACTTTAGCGTCATCAATAGCGACTGGGCCGGTTTTTCGCCGATTAAACTCCCACAGCACGAGGCTATTCGCCGTTTTCTGATCCATAAAGATTTTCAGGCGCATTTAATCGGCCAGTTTATTCGTAAGGATATTTACCTCTGCGCACCGATTCCATCAATGACCTGCTATGAAGATTTTGCCGTTTTTCCTGCTTTTCTGATGCATTCGCAGAATATCTGGTTTCAGAAACAGGGGCATTATCACTACGTCAAACGGGCGAATAGCCTCTCCAGCGTGCTGGATAAAACAAAAATCCGCCATTTAATTAACTGCACAAAAAGAATGGAGAGAGTGTTTCCCTCTTCATTTCATTGGCTGGTATGTTGCCATTGGTTGGATATTTATTTGAAGCATGCTCAGTTGTTAACTCATGAACAAATCAGCATTATTGAAGAAAAAATAAAGTCAACCTTATCTTCGGGTTTTTTTATGTCTCCTGACGTGAGATTAAGTTATAAGAAAAAGGCTATTCAGGCATTATGGAAAAGATAAACCGCAATATCTATACGCTAACGATAATACTGGCAGCGATATCGCTATTATTCCTGTTGCTGGACTCTGCCCAGCAGCGTGTGTTTTTTTATCTGGCGATATATGCCAGCGTGCTGGGACTATTTCTTGAGCGGAAAAACCTTGGAAAAATACGCTTCAAGGTGGCTCTACTGCCGCTGATGGTTGGGGCGATGGAGATGCTGTGGTTTCTCTTTTACGAGGTGAAGCACGGTCATATCAACCACTATAACGATCACTTTCTCGGTGGTAAAAAACTGCTACTCGGCAGCATCCTGGTGCTGTATCTGGATAGCTTTAAACATCATCTTCACCGCAACGCCCTGAAGAAAATTTTCCTTATCGTTGCGGGTATTAGCCTGCTGCTGGCAACCGTATATGGTTTTATCCAGGAGTGGCAGGGTATTTCGCGGGTTGAGATGGCGATTAATCGGCCTACGGTTGCCGCTTATATCTATTCAACGCTGTCGCTGGCATTTATCTATGCGTTATTTCAACTGCGTAAAAGACAGGCTTATATGCTGGCTGTTGCGGTGATGCTTATCTCATATCTGAATATTATCTTCACCGGTACGCGGGCGGCTATGGGGCTGTATCCGGCGCTAATCTTCCTGCTCACGCTGTTTAATTTCAAAAAGATTCAGCTCAAGCCGATGCTGGGCGTGGCGGTGGTGGTTCTCTGTATTGTGGGTATCAACTTCAACGCTCATATCAAACCGAAAATTACCCAGACGGTGCATGAAATCTCGACTTACCAGACCGGTAATGATGATACGTCTCTGGGCGCGCGCTTCTCGATGTGGACGGTAGGCATTTATAACGGCGTTCATAAACCGTTGGGTCAGTCGATGGAGAGCCGTGAACGTTTGAGCGCCGATTATGTGCAGGATCATCCGGAGAATAAAACCGCGATGATGTACATTAACGTCCATCTGCATAACGAGATAATCGATACCTTTTCGCTACAGGGCGTGATTGGGCTGGCGCTGATTTTAGGGTTTTATATCAGCGGCGCGCTGCTTGCCGTTCGGCGTAATAATCTGCTGCTGCTTTTTATTATGATGTCGATGTTCGCTTATGGCTTGACGGACGTATTGTTGATCAGCGCTGAATTTGTCGCTTTCTTTATTATCCTGGTGGCGTTCAGTACCGTTATCACAGAGGACAATACTGCTCCGGCCTGCGTGGGGCGGTCGGGTTAGTCTGTATACAGGATCAGAGCCACCACAACCCAATGGCGAATATGATGGCTAAAAACAGGCAGCGCCGCGGGAAAGTATCAAACATATTCAAATCTCCTGAATATACGCAGAGCGCTGCTGCTGTTCACGCAACGAACTTAACGCCTTGCGCACCCGGATCGAGGCCTGAACCCGCGTGGATAGCAGGCGGGTAAGCTGCATCGCCAGGTCGGTTAATCCGGTAACTGCCCCAACCGTCAGAAGCATAACGCTGACGATGGGCTGAACGAACCCCCAGTTCATTGTGGCAAACTTTCCATCAGCGATTGAGAAGCCAATAAAAAGCGTGAGAAATGACAATGTTAAAACCGGTGCGAAGACAAAAAACATCATTCTGTAGAACGAGGCGATAACGCGATTGCTACGATACCAGTTGCCATAGAAATGATACGCGCTGCCGTCGTGATAATTATATGCACTCTGCACAGTGCCGCTATCGCGGTTAAATACCGTCAGAAGACGATCGCCTTCGGCAACAAAAGGAATATGCGCTTTATAAAAGAAAGGCATAATTTTTATCACTTCGCGGCGCAGTACCGGATCGCCCGTTCGCCAGTGCATCACCAGAAATTTTCTCTGGCAAACATAGCGTATCCACGCCCCGGAATTATCCGTTATATGCGAGTCCCATTGCTCATAATTAACGGAGGTGACGGTATTTTTTATTACCTCCAGATGCGGAGCAAGATTGGCGAAACCCTCCGGCATCTCGGCGGGAATAGTGGGATCCACCAGCACCTTACCCGCATCTTCGCAAAAAGTCGTATCGCCTTGTTTGGCCAGCTCAAGTTTTGCCAGCAGTTCGCGAACACGCGATGAGAAGCGCAGGCAAATAGCATGGATGTCCGTCAGACCATAGAAAAGCAGCATCAGCGTGATAGCAAGAAACAGCACCATTATCAGGATGATGTTGCTGGAGTAAAACATAGAGCACACCACAACAAAAAAAGCCGGAATACCGGCAAAAATCCGCAACACAGGCAAGAGTAGCGCGGGGCGCGAACCGGCAGGCTCAAGAACGATGTTGCCATCGGTTACCCAGTGTATCCAGTAGCTGCCGTCTGCCAGTTGATGGGTGCCAATATGGATAAAATCGCCGGGAGTGAGTTGGTCGAAGAGCGCGGGCTCTTTGAACCAGGCCATATTGGTATAGAAAGACCTGTCGCGAGTCGTGATGCGCAGATAGCCGCTATTCTGACCATTGCCGACCGTAAAGCCACGAAAGCGTAGCGTGAAAAAATGCACCTTTTCCATCAGGTGGAATCTCCTTGTGATAACGCGTTACAGCATGGGTATCTTTCCCTGCCCAAGGGGATGATATATGACTTTTTATTCAGAAGAAGATATTTAGTTTTTATTTGGTTGAATATTTTTGCTGTTTTACGTTGTTATTTTTTGTCGCTTCACTTGAGTTTGGGGAACTCGTACTTGCTGGTTAGTGTAAAGACTTAAAGGATGACGAAATAACACAAATATCGTGGGTGGAGAGATGGCGTGTGCAACAAAACGGCTACTATCACCGCACGATTCGCCGTATTCTGCTGAGATAACAACGTCACAAAGATGTGAGAAACCAACAATGAATACGCTGTTTCTGATTGGCCCCGGCGGGGTGGGAAAAAGCACGGTTGGGGCGCTTTTGGCGCAGACGCTGGGTTATCGGCTTGTCGATCTTGATAGCCAGTTTTGCGAGCAGATTTTAAATATCCGTGAATATATTCAGCGTGATGGGTACGAAAACTATGTGCGTGAGAACGCCGCGCTATGTACTCGGCTGCTGGCAGATAACCCGGATGAAAAACGAGTAGTGGTGCTGTCTTCGGGATTTCTCGCCACCGATGTTTGCCCGGAGATTGTTGCCAGCAATCGGCAACTTGTGCGACAGGCCGGGTATTCCATATTGCTGCTGCCTTCAGAAGATATCGATATTGCCACGCGCATTGTGGTTGAACGCCAGCTGGCGCGCGGTTTTGGCTTGGTCAGAGAAAAAGAAGAGGCGAAGTTCCGCCAGCGTTTTAAGGAATATTGTGGATTAGCCGATTGCCGGGTGGTTTCGTCTGAGAAGCCGGAGAGGGTTACGGAGCGGGTGAGGGAGAAAGTGGTTGCGGATTGCACAGGCCTACAGATAATCTCAGATCGCGTAGGCCGGGCAAGGCGCTAGCCGCCGCCCGGCAGAAATGCGAGCACGATAGATAAAACAGGTTTAGCCAAATAATTTTGCTCGTGAGGATCGGGATCCTCAGTGCTACTTTTTAGGCTCTTTTTTCCACTGTAGCAAAGCAGCGATATCCTTCTCACCTTCGGCTTCTTTTAAGCGCTGTTGCTGCTCAGAATACTGACTATATTCCGCCTGTGCTTTTTCATCCGCCATTTGCTTACTGACTTTTCCTGCGCCTTGCAGAACCTCGCGGTCGTTAAATTGCAGAAACTGATCCAGCTTATCTTGCCAGTCGCGTAAAAAAACCTGCTGACGACGACGGGCCTGATCCTCGGCAAAATCCAGCCACATGTTAACCACGCGATTAAGTTCGCTGACCTCATCCTGAGTGAGATAATTTTTTGCCACCGTCACGTCACCCTTACGGATCTCTTCACCTTTATAGCTGGTCAGCCCCATATGCAGTTGGTTAGCGTCAGCACGCTGATGAATGAGTTCAGCAGCGGTATGTCCGGTACAGGCAAAATGCAACTTGTTCTGGATGGTTTGAAAAAACTGCGTGGTTTCTTTTAGCGACGGTTGATAGTCAGCCGCTAATGCAAATATCTCTCGTACCCGTAAATAAACCCGACGCTCGCTGGCGCGAATATCGCGGATGCGTTCGAGCATCTCATCAAAGTAATCGGGTACAGCCGATGAACCAACGGACGGATTTTTCAGCCGCTCATCGTCCATCACAAAACCTTTGATCAGATATTCCTGGAGCGTCTGGGTGGCCCACTGACGGAACTGCGTACCGCGAGGGGAACGAACGCGATAGCCAACGGCAAGGATAACAGGCAGGCTATAGTGAAGCCGGTTACGACTTACCTGACGACGACCTTCCTGTTGAACTTGTAAGTAAGACTTACAGGTTGCGTTTTGGTCAAGTTCATCTTCTTCATAGATCGCTTTAATGTGCTGTGTAACGGCCTGAGGAGTGATCTGATAAAGGTTTGCGATGGTTGCCTGAGGGAGCCATAGCGTTTCTTGCTCAAAGCGGCATTCAACTCGTACTTTCCCATCACCGCTGGCAAATATAACGAACTCACCTGCAGGGGATGATGTTAAATGTTCATTTGCCATATAGCCTCCGGATTAAACTGCTTTGGCCCGCATAGTATGTCAGAAGAGCATGAATTTCATTAGACGGACGATTAACCCGGAGTATTTGAGAGCGGCTATCCAGAAAGTGAAGATTTTCGGGTGTCAGACGAGTTGAAGCGTGTTGCTGACGCTTTTAAAGGATTGTTGAATTTGCAGTAATTCCGCTTTAAGCATCTCTTCCTTATCGCTCTGTGGCAGCAGCACAATGCAACCATCCATTACCTTAACCGTGAAGTGCTTTCCGGTATCGAACCCGGCTGCACGTAACCACTTGCCGGAAAGGGTGAGACTTGGTGTACTGGTGTCGCGACCTTGAGGGCGATATCCCACAATCAGGTGACGCTCAGTTCCGGAAACCGCAATGTCTGGGGTAGAATGCGAATCAGCCATAATCAACTCCTTGATAGTTGGTGAGGTTAGACACACTGGTGTGTTCGAGCACACCAGTGTGTTGCTAGTACAAGAGGCTTTTAGGTGGCCTCTTATATTTTGAGATTAAATGGATAGGTGGCCTCATGTCAATCATATCGCGCGAAAAAAAACCAAAGGGCGGCGGTCAGTCACCGCAGTTCAAAATGCGCATTGATCCGGCATTAAAGGAACAGTTGGATGCCGTTGCGGCGGAAGAAGGGGTGAGCCTCGCCAGCTGGCTTAAAGAGTTGGCAAGAAGCGCGCTAAAAGCTAAAGGAATTGAACCGAAGGGCTGATTTTCTGGATAAGTTCAGATGGTTAGAAATGACTGAATTGGCGGAAGATCACAGGAGTTGAACCTGCCCGGGACCGCTGGCGGCCCCAACTGG
>NZ_JAPUEW010000085.1:0-5866 GCF_027492335.1 Klebsiella sp.
GGACTGATGCACTGGCGCTGCTGCTTCCCGGTGGCGCTGCGCTGACCGGGCTACGGGTTCACCGCCGTCTGCGGGCAGGTAGCCCGGACAGATGCGCCAGCATCGCCTCCGGGGAAAGCGCGTGCAATGTCGTTAGTTTTTACTCAAATCACTCAGCAGAAAGGCGATACTTTGCCCGGCGACCGTCTGCTCGAGAGCGATTTTGACGATAATGGTCAGCGGCACTGAGAGCAGCATACCAACCGGCCCCAGTAGCCAGCCCCAGAAAATTAACGACAGGAACACCACCAGCGTTGATAACCCCAGCCCACGGCCCATAATGCGCGGTTCGAGGATGTTACCGAACACAAGGTTGATAATCAGATAGCCCGCCAGAACCACCAGCGCGTCGTACAAACCACCAAACACCAGCACCTGCAAAATTGGCGGGATTGCGGCGAGAACCGAACCAATATTAGGAATGTAATTCAGCGCGAAAGCTAACAGTCCCCACATAAAGGCAAAACGCACATCGAGCAGCACCAGCATTCCCCAGACCACCAGGCCGGTTACCAGACTGATGGCGGTTTTTAACACCAGGTAGTGGGAGACGCTATCGAGTGCGCGCTGAATCGCCCCCATGCCTTCCACCGGCCGCGACATCAGCTGTTGCAGCTTGGCGGGTAGCTGCGGGACTTCCAGCAGCATAAACACCACCGTCAGTAGCAGCAGGAAGATAGAGGACATGGCGTTTGAAAGCTGAGTGAGCAGACTGGTGACCAGAGTCATTACTGCGTTAGGGTCAATATATTTATTAAGCTCAACCACCGAAACGGTAAAGCCGAAGCGCTGTAGCCACGGCGCAATGGCCTGCATCGGTTCATAGAGATAGTTGCGATACTGCGGCAGGGTACGCGCCAGTTCATTGAGAGAAGTCCCCAGCGAAGCCAACAGCACGACGGCAAGCAGGACAATCAGGCCCACCAGCAGTGAAATAGCCAGCACCCGCGGTACCCGGCAGCGCACCATAAGCTGAACCAGTGGGTTAATGACTACCGCCAGAAACAGTGCCAGCACGAAAGGAACGATGATATCCGCCGCGAAGCGAATGCCGGTCAGGATGATAACCATCATGCCGAGCATGATGACCATTTTTAAGCCGTTAAGTGTGATGATGGGTTTGGCCATACCGCTCCCTGCGAAAAAAATTGAGTCTAATGTGAATTCATTGTAGACGCTGGTAAAGTCGGCGTCTCAACGCTGCGTGTCTGCTAAAAAGAAAAAAACGGCCCGCTTATTTATAATTGACGGAATGGGATCATAATGGCGAACGGGATCAGAAAAAGCTAATCAAAATCAAATTTCAGAAGTAAAGAACTGCAAAGACTTTGAGTTAAATGTAGCACTATGGTACAAATTAGCCTGTGTATAACTACCGAGGACAATTTTCATCCGCAAATGATGAGAAGCAATAGCGCGGATAATTGTGATTTTATGGACAATAAGTTCAGGATGTATATTTCTTATCACCCTGCAGTATCCCTCTTCAACTCCCGCTTCCTTGGCGAGCAGCACTGGCGCTCGGCGCTATAGTCTTCTTCTCTCTGCCTGAGCTGGCGCGCTGCGCACGGCTAAAATAACGTCAGAATTTTTCCGGTTTACTTCGCGGTAAGCCGCAATGGATTATATTCTCAAGCAGGAGAAGGGATCATGTTTTATTGGATTTTATTAGCTTTAGCTATCGTTGCTGAAATTACCGGCACGTTGTCTATGAAATGGGCTAGCGTAAGCGGTGGACACACTGGTTTTATTTTAATGCTGGTAATGATTGCGCTTTCCTATATTTTTCTCGCCTTCGCGGTGAAAAAAATCGCCCTTGGCGTGGCCTACGCCCTGTGGGAAGGGATCGGTATTTTACTGATCACTATTTTCAGCGTGCTGTTGTTTGATGAGACGCTATCGGCGATAAAAATTGCTGGCCTGGTCACCCTGGTCGTCGGGATCGTATTAATCAAGTCCGGGACGCAAAAAACGGTGAAACAGCGCAAGGAGAGAACTCATGCAACAGTTTGAGTGGGTTCACGGCGCCTGGCTGGCGCTGGCGATTGTGCTGGAAATTATCGCCAACGTTTTTCTTAAGTTTTCCGACGGCTTCCGGCGTAAATTCTACGGCGTGATGTCCTTAGCGGCGGTCCTTGGCGCATTTAGCGCGCTTTCGCAGGCGGTTAAGGGGATTGACCTGTCGGTAGCTTATGCACTGTGGGGCGGTTTCGGTATCGCGGCGACCATTGCCGCCGGTTGGATACTGTTTGGTCAACGTCTGAATTATAAAGGCTGGGCCGGTTTGTTGCTTTTGGTCGTTGGCATGGTGCTAATTAAACTCGCCTGATGTGATGCCGCCTGTGAATGCAGGCGGCAAATTCTGCCCTCTGTATTACTCTTAAAAAAGAGCCAGTTCGGCGTATCTCCTGACCGGCCATGATGAGGGCAGAACATGATTCACTCGTTAGGTTGGCGCAATATCCCCTCCGCCAGAACGCTTTCCATCATGATCTTCCTCGCCGGGATCGGCTTAATCGTGTCTGTTATTTCTCTACTCTATCTCTCTCAACATCTGATAGGCCTCAAAGCCAACGAAATCGACAAGCATCGCTCTGTGCTATCGGTGGATGGCGCAGTGCAGACCTCGGTCAACCGCGTGCTGTCGCTGGTGATGGATAACGCCATCTGGGATGATGCGGTTCATCAGACCTATGCGGAGAAGCTCGATTCGCAATGGCTTTATAATTCATGGGGATCGGGTTTTAAAATCAACAATCTTTATGATGGCACTTTCGTGCTGGACCAGCACTATCGCGTTTTGTGGGGATCGTTTCGTAGCCAGAGTTTTACCGAGCAGGATACGCAATTTTTAGGCAATGGTTTTCATGCGCTCATCTCGCAGCATGCCGCAGCGCTACGCAGCGGTAAAAGCGCTTATGCGGGCATCACCCGCACCCGCGCCGGTATTGCGTTTATCGGTATTGGTCTGATTCGCCCAACGGTTGGACGCCTGCAGGTGCATGATGATACCCGCCGCTATCTGGTGATTACCCGGCACATTAACCCGCAAATGCTCGAACGCCTTGGTGATACCTTTCAGATTCGCAATCTGCACGTCACTCCCACCGGCGGTGAATACAGTATTCCGCTGCGTACTCATGCCGGAGAGATCGTGGGTTACCTCAGCTGGCAGCCAGGACTTCCCGGTGCGGAGGCATCGCGGGCGGCATCGAACAGTATTCGGCTGATTGCTGCGGTAGCGGCTGGGCTTATCTTGCTGTTTATTCTGTTTAGCAGTCTGGGTCTTTACAAGCTAGCGCGCGGTGAAAAGCTGGCGCGCAATATCGCCATGACCGACTGGCTAAGCCGCTTGCCTAACCGCCGGGCGCTAATCGAGCGGCTGAATCAGGTTTGTGAAAATTCGCAATATCAAACGCAAAGCGTGGTGTTTATCGACCTCGACGGCTTCAAAGATGTCAATGATAACTACGGCCATGATGTTGGCGATGCGC
The DNA here is from genome assembly GCF_027492335.1 of Klebsiella sp. Taxonomy (NCBI): domain Bacteria; kingdom Pseudomonadati; phylum Pseudomonadota; class Gammaproteobacteria; order Enterobacterales; family Enterobacteriaceae; genus Klebsiella; species Klebsiella sp. The sequence goes on from NZ_JAPUEW010000085.1 coordinate 3,534, forward strand.
TGATCACCCATATTGCCAAAGAGCTGCGGGAGCGCATTCCTTCCGGTGGGATGTTGGCGCGGATGGGCGGCGATGAGTTCGCGATGACAATCAGCGGGGAGCTGGCAGTCAATCAGGCGTCAGCTTTTGCCTGGGCGGTGTTGGAAATGCTGAAAGCCCCCGTCACCTTAAACGATCGCAAAATCTATATCAGCGCCAGTATTGGTATTGCCAGCGGTGTTCCGGCGACCTGCTCCAGCACAGAGCTGTTTCGCCGTGCCGATATTGCCATGTATCACTCGAAGAAAACTGGCAAAGGGCGCACGACCTGGTATGACGAAGCGCTCAGCGACGCGCGGCAGTATCAGCTCAATATCGAAAACGGCATTCGTCAGGGACTGGAAAACGATGAGTTCGATGTCTGGTATCAGCCGATTGTTAACGCCGATACGCTGGTGATGGAAGGGGTGGAAGCGCTGTTGCGCTGGCCGCGACGCCCTCAGGGGGCGCTGCCGCCGGATGCGTTTATCGGCATTGCCGAGAGCAGCGGCCTGATCTACGCCCTCGGCCAGTTTGTCCTCTATCGCGCCTGCTGTGACCTGCAGCCAATGGGCGATCTGCTGCTGTCAGTGAATATCTCTCCGGCGCAGTTTCGCGATCCGGAGTTTGAGTCGCGCGTGGTACAGGTGCTTGGACGCTGCCATTTCCCGGCCCGCCGATTGCAGCTTGAGGTCACCGAGAGCTATGTTCTGGAAAATCCCGATCGCGCGAGGGCGGCGATTGAGAATTTAAAATCGCTGGGCATTGCGGTGGCGCTGGATGATTTCGGTACCGGATATTCCAGCATCGGTTATTTACGTAGCTTCAGCTTTGACAGTCTCAAAATCGATAAATCGCTGGCCGGGCTGGTGGATGTCGATACCCAGGCGGCGGAGCTGGTGCGTGGTACCGTGCGTATTGCCGGGGCGCTAGGCATTACGGTGGTGGCGGAAGGCGTTGAAAACCAGCAACAGCTGGCGCTGCTGCGTCGTGCGGGATGCGACAGATTGCAGGGATTCTATTTCAGCGAGCCGATGCCCGTCGCTTCTTTACTACAGCTGCGTCAGCAGCAGGGCTGACCGCTTATTGGGCGGCCAGCGTTTCCAGTTTGTCGCGAAAACCAGTCACCGATATGGCTCGGTTATCCGCCCGCCAGCGATCTTTAGGTCCCGGAGCCGAACTCTGTACCGCAATAACCTGCCAACCCGCGTCGGTTTTCAGCAGCAGCGGGGAACCGCTATCGCCCGGTAAGGTGTCGCACTGATGCGACAGCACCGATGTCTGCGCCCAGCCGGTCACCACACAATCTTCATGAGTGTAGAGATTATCCAGATGATCTTCCGGATAGCCGGACTGCGTGACTTTGCGTTCAGCGGTCTTCAGCGCGGCGGTCAAATCGGCCTTGCTGCCGCTAAAAATGGGTACCGGCGTAATTCCGGAGGGGGCGTAGCGCAGCATGATAAGGCCAAAATCCCACGGTGCAGCCGCTGAGGGCACTATCCAGCCATCGCCGTCGGCCTTCAGCCGTTTACCAAGCGATGGGTCAACCCGGCCTTCAATACCGTGAATTTCATACACCCATCCCCCTTTACGCGAGATGAAGCGCAGCGCAACGGGTTTATCCGGTTTGCCTTTGGGCGGTGTAAGCAGGCAGTGCCCGGCGGTTAGCGCCATATTTGGCGCAATCAGCGTGGCGGTGCAGAGGTTACCGCTGGCGGTTTCCAGTTGCCCGATAGCATCCCACGGTGTATCTGTGGGGTTATTCACCGGTTTACGATCATCATGACCGAAAAACAGCGTCTTAATATCTTTTGCACTCATGCCATCATCGTCAGCCTGAGCTAGCGCGGGAAATAGACAAAATGAACACAGTAATAACAGTACGTCTCTACGCATATCACTCTCTGGGGAGTTAATTATGTATATTGAAAGTAGCAGCAGATTTAAGTTTATGAAAGTTAAGAATAATTTTAATGAAGTTCTAACGCCCGCAAAAGAAGAAAAAACAGCCTTTTTTTAGTAGGCGAATAGCGTAATTTCAAACGGTTAACATCGATTTTCTGCTGCGTTATTTCCGCAGAAACAGGGGCCGGAAGCAACATAAATCGTGTATCCGAACGTACAGCATCCTGTGTGGGGTAAAAAGCTTTCTTACTGCAGATTTTTCTTAAGGTGAGTGTTCCAGAAGGCGATGTTACTGGTTAAACAAGAGCTATCTATATACCCGTCATACTTCAAGTTGCAGGTGTGTTGGCCGCGTTCGTTCACCCCAGTCACTTACCAGAGTAAGCTCCCGGGGATTCGCTCACTTGCCG
>NZ_JAPUEW010000086.1:0-39341 GCF_027492335.1 Klebsiella sp.
GTCTGGTTTAACCCTGCCAACGACAAACAAAGGCCAACAAGCGCGTTTTTTGCTGGTGCCATAGCTGTGTTTGATAAGACCTGGCGAGGGGAAAAATTCAGTTATATCAACCGCACCGAACTGGAAGCGAAAGGCCAGGCATTTATGGCGCTAGCGCAATTTGCTATTGGCAAATGTCCAGGGCAAGCAATGGCGCAACCAGCGAAAGCTGAGCAACCGACCGCGTCTACTGAACTACCAGAGACGGAATCAAGTATCTGGCCACTGGAGGTAGGGCTGATATTTCGTCAGGTTGAAGGTGCTGAGGATCTGGAATTCCCTCAGCAGGACAAGCTGAAAGCCCACATTAACCAGCTGTGTCTGGAGCGTATGCCAACAAGCGAAATTATCGCTGTTGCTGGTGGATTAGTGGAAAGCATGCAGGGGGTGAGTCATGCGTGAATTAATTGTTGATAATTTTGCTGGTGGCGGTGGCGCATCGACTGGTATTGAAATGGCGGTCGGGCGAAGCGTTGATATTGCTATTAACCACGATGTTAATGCCGTTGCTATGCATCGCACTAACCATCCCAACACGCTTCACTATTGCGAAAGTGTGTTTGATGTATCCCCATTAGCCTCTACCAGTGGCAAGCCTGTCGGCCTGGCATGGTTCTCGCCTGACTGTCGTCACTTTTCTAAAGCGAAAGGTGCTAAACCAGTAGAGAAAGCTATTCGAGGGCTGGCATGGATCGTCATTCGTTGGGCGCTGGATGTTGGCCCGCGAGTCATGATGCTGGAAAACGTCGAAGAGTTTAAAACGTGGGGTCCGTTACTCGCGGCAGAAATGCGACCAGATCCGGCACGCATCGGTGAAACTTTCAATGCATTTGTCGGGATGCTTACCACCGGTATTCCAGCAGATCATCCTGCACTGGTGGAGTGTTGCGAGTTTCTGGAGTTTTCACCGGATAGCGAGCAGGCCAAGCGCTTAATTGCCGGGCTGGGTTATGTCGTCGATTTTCGCGAGCTGCGCGCCTGCGATTATGGCGCGCCGACCATCCGTAAGCGGTTCTTCATGGTGATGCGACGGGACGGGAAACCGATAGTCTGGCCGGAAGCCACGCACGGGGATCCGAAGTCTGCCGCCGTGCTGGCGGGCCAGACAGAGCCGTGGCGTACAGCTGCGGAATGCATAGACTGGTCAATCCCCGCGCCGAGCATCTTCGGTCGCAAAAAGTCACTGGCAGAGAATACGCTAAAACGGATTGCCCGCGGCATTCAGCGCTTTGTTATCGAAAGCGCTTCGCCGTTCATCGTGAAGTGCAATCACACAACGACACGCGGCAAATACGACTGTTTCCGGGGACAGGCGCTGGACGATCCGCTACAGACGATTACGAAAACCCACGGCTACGCAATTGCGGTACCTCATCTGACAAAATTCCGAACCGGAGCTACCGGGCAGGAAGTCACCGATCCGTTGCCGACGGTGACGGCCGGTACGGCAAAACGCCCGGGCGGGAATGGTCACGCTCTGGGTATTGTTGAAGCAGAGCTGGCGCCGTTCCTGGCTGGCAATGGCGGCAGCGAGTACCAGGCTAAACCAGGCCCGCTCGATAAACCCGCTCACACCATCCTGAAAGAATCGCGCGCTTGTGTCGTCGCTCCGGTTATCGCCAGGCAGTTCGGCGCTAGCATCGGACACCGTGCCCACGAACCAAGCGCAACAATCACCGCGGGCGGTGGCGGTAAATCGCAGCTGGTTGTACCGACGCTCATTCAAATAGGATACGGAGAACGGCCAGGCCAGGCACCTCGCGTGCCAGGACAGGATAAGCCGCTGGGCACCGTTGTGGCTGGTGGCGGGAAACATGCTGTAGTTGGTGCGTTCCTGGCAAAACACTACGGAGGGAATTATCAGGGCGCTGGCGTGGGGCTGGATGAGCCAGCGCATTCAGTAACGACTGTCGATCACCATGCATTAGTCGCTTCTCATCTGGTTAAGCTGCGCGGAACCTGCCGCGATGGCCAGCGCACTGACGAGCCGATGCCGACTATCACTGCCGGTGGCCAGCACGTAGGGGAGGTTAAAACGACTCTGGCGGTCGAGGACTATGACGAAGAGCGAGCGCAGCAGGTGATGGCGTTCCTGCAGGAATACTGCGGAGAAGAATGCACCGGGCTGGTGGAAATCGGCGGGGTGACATATCGCATTGTCGACATTGGAATGCGCATGCTGCAGCCGCATGAACTTTACCGGGCGCAAGGCTTCCCGGAGTGGTACATCATTGACCAGGATTACCGCGGAGTGAAATACGCGAAAGATAAGCAGGTCGCGCGCTGTGGCAACGCCGTCCCGCCGCCTTTCGCAGAAGCCCTTGTAAGGGCAAACCTTCCTGAAATGTGTATTTACGGTCAGCGGGAGGTGGCATGAATCAGCTCTTTGTTGGGCGCATCCGCGACCGCTGGATAAAGCTTCGCCTTTGCCGTCATCGCGGCACTGTATTAGTTGACTACCGCATACTGAAAAACTTTATTCGCACATGCCAGATCCGGGGAGAGACAGCATGACTCCAATGCAACGCCGTAGACAAAATGCCGCTATGTCAGAAGTCGCGGTTGCCACGCATAAACGATACCTCGGACGCCCCGAATTACTTACCGGCATTCAGTCTGCCTGGATTAAATCCCTGCTCACTGTTTGGGGGGAAAGCCTCCGAGGAGCCACTTTCCCCCGCAAGCCTACAACGCATTCGTGCTGGTGGGCCGTCAAAGGGGTCAGATGGTCAGACAAAGCACTTGAGCGTTTCACTGCTGCGCTTGAACAGGCAAGGAGTGAGGGGTTTCGCGGGCCTAATGCCCTGAAGAGGGCACAGATAATTTTATGGCCAAAGCCAGAGACTAGCGTCATAGACAGCGCTATCAGTGATGATGATGCTGATTTTGTGGAGAAATGTGTGCTCGATGCCTTTGATGTTAACGACCCTGTTTATATTGTTGGGCTGAGCTATTACACGACGAGAAAAAAAATATCTGATATTACCAGGGAGCTTCAGAAGATAGCCCCATGGCTGACGGCAGACCAGGCAAGAGAGCGCGTGAAATGGTGCCTTAAGATATTTCAGGGAAGGGCATTTCTATCTGCACGCAAAAACCTGAGGAGTTAGGTTTTTTGCTTTTTGTGCTCAAGGTTCATTTTATAATTGATTTTCACCCAAAAATTTAGATAATCCATTCATGCTTGGCAGAGCTGCGCCACGATGGCAGCGATGAGAAGCGACAATTTGAATATAACGAAAACCCCGCCAATGCGGGGTTTTTGCTTTCCGGCGATACGACAGGGGTATTCGCGAGATGCATTGCATCAGTACCCCTGTCACATCGCCGTATAGCGACTTAAACCAACCAAAAAAGGTAGGTTCCATGATTGTTAATTTAAGGTAAAAAATTACCGTGAAGTTACCCGGTCAACCTCCTGACTAGGGCGGAAGTTGTCAGCCAGAGATGGAGTTAAAAGTCCGCAGGCCACGGTATGACAAGCCAACGGTCTTCCGAAGCAATTCGGCTTCACGAACATTCACATTTATTTGTACTAAACATACTTTCGCCTGCTCGCTGCAGGTTTTTTTTTATGGATGACCTCTTTAATCATATGGCATGAGAGTGGTATTTGACTGCAAAACAATTTGATAATAAATTGTTAATGTGGTGAATCCCCCTATGCGGAGGGGCATTGCCAGTCTGATATGTTTTTTTGCGCATTGCGAGTCGTCTGTGGACTGGCGGCGACTTACCGGGAGGCACCCGGCACCACACCTAATAAAAAATGATGATAGCTGTAAGGCCCACTTCGGTGGGCTTTTTCTTTGGGCAAAAAAAAGCCCGCATGGTTTCATGCAGGCAAGGCAGTTACATTTAGATTTTGTCCCGGTATATGTTTTTTTGTCCGGAAGTCGAAAGATACTGTCTCGAATACATTTTGTAAATAACGGATTCAAATCACAAGGCCATGCATTTGCATGGCTTTTTTATTATCAGGTCCCGCAGGAATCATCATCGACATGCTTCGTTGTTAAATCCAGCCTGACGGGCCTGACCCTTTTCAAACACACAGCTTCACGATCTTTAATCGGAGGCGGTAACTATGGCTAAACGTATGCAAGACAAAGAGAGCATTGCCGGGATGTCCTGGCTGGTTCTGCTGATCATTGCTTGCTGGGGTGGACTTGTCCGCTACCTGATAGATGTGAAGCAGAGCAAGGCAACATGGAGCTTGATCAATGCTCTTGCCCAAATGGTGGTTTCAGGGTTTACCGGCGTTATTGCTGGTCTGGTGAGCATTGAAAGCGGATTGAGCATTTACATGATACTGGCCACTTCCGGAATTAGCGGGGCAATGGGTTCTGTTGCTTTGACCTATTTCTGGGAGCGCATTACCGGAGTTAAGGCGCCATGACAGCAGATCAGATTATCGAGGGCATCCTCGGTAAAGAAGGGGGTTACGTAAATAACCCGAATGATAAAGGCGGCCCAACGCGCTGGGGTATCACGCAGACTACCGCCCGCGCATATGGCTATAGCGGCGATATGAAGGCGTTACCACGGGATACAGCCAAAGCAATTTATCTGTCGCAATACTGGACAGAACCGAAGTTTGACTGCATCGCCGAGTTGTCGCCAGCCATTGCACAGGAATTGTGTGATACTGGCGTGAACATGGGGCCACGTGTCGCCAGTACATTCCTGCAGCGCTGGTTAACGGCGTTGAATATGCAGGGCAAGCTATATCCGGATCTGAAGACGGACGGCGCGATCGGCAATCTCACCATCGCCGCCCTGAAAAGTTATCTCGCCGTTCGTGGCAAAGATGGCGAAGCCACGCTGCTAAAGGCGCTGAATTGCAGCCAGGGGGCTCGCTATCTTGAGTTGGCCGAAGCGAGGCCGGCTAACGAAGCGTTTCTATACGGCTGGGTTAAAGAGCGGGTGAGCCTATGAAGATGATTATTTTCGCTCTGCTGGCGCTGGTGGCCGTGCTGGTTCTGTTGCTAGTGCGCAAATATACCCGGCTGGAGTTTGTTGGTCATGCCCGGTTGCTGCTTAAAACATGGTCTGTCCGCCTGGGTGCTGCCGGCGCTTTGGTCGGTGTATGGGCCCAATCATTTCCGGACGCAGCTCTTCATGCCTGGGCGATGCTGCCGCCGGATATCAAAGATATTCTGCCTGCAAACATTGTGGCAATGATTAGCCCGGCCCTGGTGGTGCTCGCCATCCTCTCTCAATACGTCAGACAGCCAAAGCTGAAAGAAATAGCCGATGAGCAGCAGGAGGCGCAATGAGCCTTGAATTTATCAGCGGGCTGGTAGTCGTTCTGCTTGGCTTAATCGCTGGCGCGTTTGGGTTAGGCCATGCGCGCGGGACCAGCAAGGCGGAAGCCAAAGCCGAGCAGCAGCGCACTGAAGAAAACGCCGCTGCTACCGTCGCCGCGGCAGAACGCCGGGCTGATGCAACGAAAGGGGCCAGCGATGTACAGGAAGACGTTAAGCGTATGGGCGATGACGATGTTGATCGCGAGCTGCGCGAAAGATTTACCCGCCCCGGTGGTGGTTGATACCGCGTGCAGCTGGGTGCGGATCATCTACCTGACTGGCCACGATATCGACGCGCTGAACATGCAGACGAAGCGAGACATTCTGGCGCACAACAAATCAGTGCAGGCTAACTGCCCGCAACCAACCGGCAGGGTTACGCGATGACCAAGGCAAAGAATATTGAATTTCGACTAAGCAAACTTGAGAAAGGGCCAGACAAGAACGTTCTGGCCATCATGGAGATAAGGGCGAGGGCTATTGCAGGTAGCGTGCTGAAGCAGATTCCCTGCCAGGCGTTGAAAGATCGATGATGTCATTGAAGATTGCCTTGTAGGCTTTATTTAACTTCTCAACTGTTTTCGGGGTGATATCACTCGTAGGCGGCGCGTCGATACCATCCATTAATTCTATTTCAGCAAATTTTCTCAAAACCTGAAGGACATTTTCTTTTTGTTCTTCGGGCATCGTTTGCACGATAAAAGCAACAACGTTTCTCAGCGCCAGGATTTGAGCGTGAGTTACGTAGTAATGATCGATCATATTTTCTCCCTGTTCTGTTGAGTTAGGCGATTTAACAGTATAGAGGAGAAATGTTGTCCGCCACCCTGTAGCAGCCTTTAATCGTGATGCCTCGCAATAGCGGGTAAATTTCCATATCCAACCAAAAGAGAAAAACCAATGAGTGAAGCAAAACCGCAGGACGGCAGCACTGTAAAAGGCTACCGCACATTAACCGCTGGCGACATTGAGCGAATGAACCGCCTTAAAGGCGTCAGCCGCCACTTCTGTAGTTTGCTTGATACCGATCGAGGTGAATTGTTGGCTGTCCGTAATGGCCCGGCAATGTTAAGCGCTGAGCAGGCTCGGGAGATTGATGAAGCTTTGCGCTGTCTGGCAATCGCTCGCACCAAAATGCAGGAAGCCTGTATGTGGGCATGCCGCGCGGTGGCTCGCCCTGACGCTGATTGCTAACACAACTTGCGAAAAGAAATCCACCGAAAATAAGTCAGTCGATGCTTGATGATTAGCAGATAGTCTGCTAACGCTATCGTGATAGTATTTCAGCGGAGTTTATCTATTAAAAGGAATGCGCGATGTGGACGTACTGATTGACAGTGCTTTCGAGGGATATCTCATCCTCTTACTGGATATGTGGCCAGTTTTGATTGTTGCTTTCGTCGGGTTAGCTCTATCATTTTATGGTGTGCTAATGCCCAAAACAGCAGTCATTTTTCTACTGCTTGCCGTGATCGTAGGGACTTCAGGATGGATATATACCTGATATAAAAATAAGCTATAAAATTTTTGTTTCAACAATATAATAAAAATACATGACCTTTAAGTTTCATTGGCCTTTCACTTAAGTGCATTGATCATTCTAGACCGAAGCATCGTTCTGGAACCTAATAAACCATTGGAGTGTATACGACCAAATGAAGATATGCTGCAATGGTAGCCAATGATGCATCTACTATTTGTGAGGTAGCTCACCCTTGAGCTCACAGGTACCACAGTAAGGTGAACTTTGTTATGGCTGAAAAAACTCATACATTAGTTTAGAAAAAAGATGAGATTTAACAAGCGTAGCGGGCTCATGGGATTAGCGGGATTGCATATTCAGCTATCTGTTTTGCTCTTAAGGATGTCAGGTGTGGATGAAGCAATGCAAAAGCTAGTGAATTAAATGAGCTAAGTACTGAGTCGCATAGTTGAATGCCTTACAGAAGGCATTCATTTAATGATTTCTATAATAATGTCCAGAACAATAATCTGTCCGGGCAGACTAATTGGTCAGCAGTTACTGATTATAAAGACGAACTACACATTATTGTGTGGTTGCTGGTGTGAAAAAAAAGAAACACACTACTCTCATTGCACCTCTGTCCCAATACCAGTCTGTCGGAGGTCAGTTACTCGTTTAAGTGATGCTCTCCCGGATGGCTCCTGAGAGTTTATTTAATCGATAACTGTGCATGACAAAAGGCCGCATTTTTTGCGGCCTTTTTCTTAGCCATCAGAAAGGCCACCTCCTGGTGGCTTTTTTAATGGCATTACGGAGCCACTTTCCGAAGTGGTTTGATAAAGCCTCCCACATCGCATAGAGGTACGACATGGTCGAAATCACCGACGCCCAGCAGATTCGTCTGAACCTGCTTTCAACTCTGAACTACGACACCGCGGCGGCAAAAGTCGCTGTAGAATTTGTTCAGGACAGTCCGCTTAAGTACCAGTTATTCATCCAGCAATACAGCCGTGTCACATCAGAGACTGAAGTGGTGGCAAAGACGATGAAAGCAGTGCAGGAAGCAACTGAAGCGCTGCCGCTCTTCGATACCAGCGCTGAGCAGTCCAGCTAGGCATTACAGCAGGCATTCACTGAGTGCCTGTGATAATGCCGGGCTCAATTGCGGTACTGTTGTTTCCCCTGTTAATCTGTCCCAAACAAACCGATGGGGATAGGGGCGTGAAAAAGTTACTTTTTGCAGCATTAATTGGTGTTTCAGCTTTAACAATTACCGCATGTGCGCCAACAGTCCAGAAAGTAGATTACAACCAGAGATCAATGCTTTTATCTCTTGGAATGAATAAAAACGATGTCATGCAGATCATGGGGTCGCCACGCAGGACGGATGTGAACCAGGAACGCGAACGCTGGATATACTGGAATAAGGCTCTCTATGGTTACACAATAATTGATAACGAACAATTGGCTAACGATCGACTGGTTATAACGTTCGTTAATGGTAAGGTTACCAAATGGGGCCAGCAAACGCTGACTGATGACATAATGGAGTCATCACAAAAGAGTGCACAGGCTTATGCTGAGGCATTCAAGAAATAGACATTTCAGTCAAATGATAACCTCGCTTCGGCGGGGTTTTTTTATATCTAAAAGAGGTAATAACCGATGAGCTTTAAACATGAACTTGGTCAGGTGGTAACCGTTACTATCAGTGAAGAAGAAGGGCATATCAAAGCTCGCGCAGAATATACACATGGCCCCAATCAGTACCTTATTCATTATCGTGCAGCAGACGGGCGAGCTGTAGACGCATGGTTTGAAGAAGGGGAGCTGTCTCCATCTGCACTGTAGACGCACGCATTACAGAAGCCCTTCACATCGCGAGTGGCTTTGATAATGAGAGTGAATATCATTATCGTTTACGGGTCCTCCCGAAGGGGGAGGCTACCACGGGGCGGCGTGCTCGCGGAAAACGGCTAGTTTTCATATTTCATAGTCATCATCATCATGCGCACAGGTTATTGATTTTCCAGATGTCGGATTTTCAATGATGTCGAATCGTACAAAAAGTGCTCACCATCATGGACCAGGAAATCGCTGCTTTAAAACTCAACATCAACCAGCTCGCTGGTATCACTGGCGTGCACCGCCAGACGGTTGCCGCCAGGCTGAAAAACGTTGCTCCGGCAACGGGCAGTAATAGCAAGCTCAAGCTCTATCTCGTCACTGATATTTTGAGTGAGCTGATGATTCCGACGGTCTCAACGGCAAGCGTCGAAGAGATGGACCCCTCAGACAGGCTCGCGCACTGGAAGGCTGAGAACGAGCGACTGAAATTTGAGGTTGATACAAAGCAACTTATTCCTGCCGAAGATGTTGCCAGAGAATTTTCACTGATGGCGAAAGCCGTTGTCATGGTGCTTGAAACACTCCCGGACATTCTTGAACGCGACTGCGCACTTACGCCGGTTGCGGTGTCACGCGTGCAAAGCGTGATTGATGACCTGCGCGATCAGGTCGCCCAAAAAGTAATGGACGCCGAACCAGAGGAGGATGAGCCAGAGGAGGACTGATGGCAAAACGGGCATCAGCCAAGGGGATTCGCCGCGATGTCTCCGGCATTTTACGAGCCCCGCGTCGTATGCAAGTGGCCGACGCGGTCAGTGCATATATGCGTGTGCCGATGGGGGCGGGTAACTCCGTTCCCTGGGACCCCAATCTGGCCCCTTACATTATCGAACCGATGAACTGTCTGGCCTCCAGGGAATACGATGCCGTAGTATTTGTCGGGCCTGCCCGAACCGGGAAAACGATCGGCCTCATTGATGGCTGGATTGTCTATAACATCGTTTGTGATCCGGCTGACATGCTGGTTATTCAGGTATCCGAAGAGAAAGCACGTGAACATTCCAAGAAACGCCTCGACCGAACATTCCGTTGTAGTCAGGAAGTAAAATCGCGACTCAGCCCGCGTCGTAATGATAATAACGTTCACGACCGTACCTTCCGGGCCGGAAACTATCTCAAACTGGGTTGGCCGTCGGTCAACATCATGTCGTCGTCAGACTATAAAAGTGTGGCGCTGACTGACTATGATCGCTTTCCTGAAGATATCGACGGGGAGGGTGATGCATTTTCCCTGGGTTCGAAACGTACCACTACCTTTATGTCCAGCGGCATGACCCTGGTTGAGAGTTCGCCTGGCCGTGATATTCGTGACACAAAATGGCGACCAACCACCGCGCATGAAGCGCCGCCAACTACCGGCATATTATCGTTGTTTAATCGTGGTGACCGCCGCCGCCTTTACTGGCCTTGCCCGCATTGCGGAGAATATTTTCAGCCCGAAGTCGCCAATATGACGGGATACCGTGACTCCCCTGATCCCGTTGTGGCAAGTGAGTCTGCTTATCTTCAGTGTCCGGCCTGCAAAGGCAAGATCACGCCGGATATGAAACGTGAACTGAATATCCGCCATGTCTGGCTGCGCGACGGGGAAAAAATAGATCGTGATGGAAATAAATATGGTGAGCCGCGTCGTTCACGTATCGCGTCGTTCTGGATGGAAGGGCCAGCCGCGGCATACCAGACGTGGGCACAGATGATATACAAATTCCTGACTGCCGAGCAGGAATATGAGTCCACACAGAGCGAAGAAACGCTAAAAACGGTGGTCAATACCGACTTTGGTCGGCCCTATTTGCCCCGTGCCAGCATGGAACAGCGTAAAAGTGAACTGCTGGAGCAGCGAGCCGAAGACGTGCCAAAACGTTCAGTACCCGACGGCGTTGAATTTCTCATAGCGACAGTCGACGTGCAGGGCGGGAAGTCCCGGCGGTTTGTGGTTCAGGTTACTGGGTATGGCATGCAGGGGGAGAGATGGCTGGTCGATCGCTACAACATCCGCCAGTCATTACGGGCAAACGAGCACGGTGAATGTTACCCCATTGATCCGGCCAGTTACCCGGAAGACTGGGATTTACTTCTGTCCGACGTGTTCGAAAAGTCCTGGGCCTTATCAAGTGACCCTTCAAAACGCATGCGGCTCATGGCGATGGCTGTCGATTCAGGCGGCGAGGATGGTGTCACCGATAACGCCTATAAGTTCTGGCGTAAATGTCGACGGGATGGACTGGGTAAAAAGGTTTTCCTCTTTAAGGGCGACAGTGTACGACGCTCAAAACTGATTACCCGCACATTTCCTGATAACACTGACAGATCAACTCGCCGGGCAAAAGCTGCTGGCGATGTGCCGCTTTACCTTCTTCAGACCGATGCACTGAAAGACCAGGTTAATAACGCCCTGTGGCGTGAATCACCCGGCCCGAACTATGTGCATTTCCCGAAATGGCTCGGCAGCTGGTTCTACGATGAGCTGACCTATGAGGAGCGATCACCTGATGGAAAATGGAGAAAACCGGGCCGAGGTCCGAACGAAGCATTCGACCTGCTCGTTTATGCTGATGCGTTGGTCATATTGCACGGGTACGAAAAGATTAAGTGGGCGGATGCACCTGAATGGGCGAAGCGGACAACGTGGATCGAAGAAAGCACGTCGGAAACTGGCGAAGTGTCATCCACGTTACCACCAAAAACGACCCATAGCAGGAAAAAACGGAAGGCAAATAAGCCCGATGTTGAAAACAATCCCTGGACCACATCATCAGGAGGCTGGGTGTGAAACAAACCGATATTGAATCCATTATCCAGCGTTATACCGATGCGGAAATAGCTGTGCTGGACGGAAAGTCTATAACATTCAACGGGCAGCAGATGACGCTGGAAAACCTGTCCGAAATCCGCAAAGGGCGGCAAGAATGGGAGCGCCGCCTTGCTTCCCTTCTGGCTCAACGACACGGGCGACCCGGTTATAAACTCGCGAGGTTTCCATGAGCCTGTTAGATGATGCGATTGGCGTCTTTTCCCCTGGATGGAAAGCATCGCGTTTACGTTCCAGAGCGATGATTCAGGCATATGAAGCTGTTAAGCCCGCCCGAACACACAAGGCGCGCAGGGAAAACCGTTCCGCTAACCAGCTAAGCCAGATGGGTGCTGTATCCCTCCGTGAGCAAGCGCGATGGCTGGACAATAATCACGATCTCGTTATCGGCGTGTTCGATAAGCTTGAAGAACGGGTGGTGGGGGCAAAAGGAATTATTGTTGAGCCCCACCCGGTACTGAAGAACGGAAAAATAGCGAAGAAACTGGCTGAACAAATTAGAGCGAAGTGGGCTGAATGGTCGGTCAGCCCTGAGGTAACGGGACAGTTTACCCGCCCGATGCTTGAGCGGTTGATGCTCAGGAGCTGGCTCAGGGACGGAGAAATTTTCGCTCAGATGGTGAATGGCTCAGCGCAGGGACTTGATCCGGTGGCTGGCGTACCTTTCTGGCTTGAAGCGCTTGAGGCCGATTTTGTGCCGATGACCAATGATGAGTCTGCGCAATTATGCCAGGGGGTTTATGTAGATAACTGGGGGCGCCCGAAAAAGTACCTGGTCTATAAAAGTCTACCTGTTACTGGCCGTCAATTGGATACGAAAGATGTTGATGCCGGGAATATGCTTCATCTCAAATTTACCCGCCGTCTTCATCAGACCCGAGGTACATCTCTCCTATCTGGTGTACTCATGCGCCTCAGTGCGCTGAAAGAATACGAGGATGCGGAGCTAACGGCAGCACGCATTGCAGCTGCACTGGGGATGTACATTAAAAAAGGGGACGGGCAAAGCCTTGATGGTGACGCCAGTAAAGACAATCGCGACGTAATAATTGAGCCTGGCATTATCTATGATGATTTGCTGCCCGGTGAAGACATCGGGATGATCAAGTCCGACAGACCAAACCCTAACCTTGAACCATTCCGAAATGGACAATTGCGCGCTGTCGCTGCCGGCGCTCGTCTCAGCTTCTCCAGTACAGCCAGAAACTACGATGGAACATACAGTGCGCAGCGCCAGGAGTTGGTTGAATCAACAGATGGTTATCTGATCCTTCAGGACTGGTTCATCGGCGCAATCACCCGGCCAATGTACCGAAACTGGTTAAAAATGGCGGTAGCTTCTGGCGAAATTCAGCTACCACGTGGGCTGGATATGGCGTCGCTTTACACTGCAGTTTATTCCGGCCCGGTTATGCCGTGGATCGACCCAGTTAAAGAGGCTAATGCCTGGAAGGCGCAAATCCGGGGCGGCGCTGCGACGGAATCTGACTGGGTGCGTGCCAGCGGGCGCAACCCGGATGACGTGAAACGGCGCCGTAAGGCTGAAGTCGATGATAACCGCGAACTTGGACTGGTGTATGACACCGATCCTGCTAACGATAAAGGAGGCACCAGTGCCGAAGTCAAAGAATCGGACGCCCCGACGTCCGAAAGCCAGCGCAAAAAGTAATTCCTGGTTCCGTATGCAGGCCAGCGCCGACAACGAAGCGGAAATATACATTTACGACGAGATCGGCTACTGGGGGGTAACAGCTCGCCAGTTTGTGAACGATCTGAAGGCACTGGGTGATGTAACTCATATTAACCTTCATATCAATTCACCTGGTGGCGATGTCTTTGATGGCATCGCCATTTTTAATGCCCTTAAACACCACGGAGCTGCAATTACCGTTCATATCGACGGCCTGGCGGCCTCTATGGCATCCGTCATTGCAATGGTGGGTAACCCGGTCATCATGCCGGAAAACACCATGATGATGATCCACAAGCCCTGGGGCTTTGCTGGTGGCGATGCTAACGATATGCGTGACTATGCCGAATTGCTGGACAAGGTTGAGTCCGTGTTGATCCCTGCTTATGCAGCGAAAACCGGCAAGTCCAGCGATGAAATCGCGGCGATGCTTGAAGATGAAACCTGGATGGACGGCAGTGAATGCGTCGAGTTGGGTTTTGCCGACCAGGTCACACCATCCCTTCAGGCTATGGCCTGTATCCAGTCTAAACGTATTGAGGACTTCGAAAAGATGCCAAACAACATTCGTAATATGATTACACCTCCGCGTAACTCTAACCAGCGCGATCCACAGCAACCTGTTAATCAGCCTCAGGCACAACACCTTGCCACTCAGCCGAACGGCGCTGACGAAAACACCATCCGCGCCCAGGTTATTGCGGAGCAGAAAGAACGTGTTAACGGTATTAACAATCTCTTCGCGATGTTTGGTGGCAAACATTCCGAACTGCAGGCGAAGTGTGTAGCCGATATGGATTGCACTGTCGATCAGGCTAAAGACACGCTGCTGGCGCTGTTGGGTAAAGATGCTTCACCATCGGCGAAAACCACGCCAGCGCATATCCATGCAGGTAACGGTAATTTTGTCGCCGATGGTATTCGCCAGGCATTGATGGCGCGTGCCGGATTTGAAGGTCAGGAACGTGACAATGTCTACAACGGCATGACCCTGCGTGAATATGCCCGCATGGCCCTGACTGAGCGGGGAATTGGTGTATCGAGCTATAATCCGATGCAGATGGTAGGGCTGGCGCTGACGCACAGCACCTCCGATTTTGGCAACATCCTGCTTGATGTCGCCAACAAAGCGATTTTGCAGGGCTGGGACGAAGCGGCAGAAACCTTTGAGCAGTGGACAAAGAAAGGCCAGCTATCGGACTTTAAGACAGCGCATCGTGTGGGAATGGGCGGATTCCCGTCTTTGCGGCAGGTTCGCGAAGGTGCTGAATATAAGTATGTGACCACCGGCGATAAAGGAGAAACCATCGCGCTCGCCACCTACGGGGAAATTTTTGCCATCACCCGCCAGGCAATCATCAACGATGATCTGAACCAGCTCACTGATGTTCCGATGAAAATGGGCCGTGCCGCTAAGGCGACTATCGGTGACCTGGTTTACGCCATCCTGACCAAAAACCCAAAACTCTCTGATGGTAAGACGTTATTCCACGCAGACCACAAGAACCTGTCCACTGGTGCTATTTCCGTCAGCAGCTTGGACGATGCGCGTAAATTGATGCGCCTGCAGAAAGAGGGGGAGCGCTCTCTGAATATCCGCCCGGCATTTATGCTGGTGCCGGTCGCGCTGGAGACACTGGCTAACCAGACGATTAAATCAGCGAGCGTAAAAGGGGCGGATATCAACGCCGGGATTATTAACCCGATCCAGAATTTTGCAGATGTGATTGCAGAGGCCCGTCTTGACGAATCTGACGCAAAAGCCTGGTATCTGATGGCTGCAAAAGGGACGGACACCATCGAAGTGGCGTATCTGAATGGTGTTGATACTCCTTACATTGATCAGCAGGAAGGGTTTACCACTGACGGTATCGCTACAAAAGTTCGTATCGATGCTGGTGTGGCACCGCTTGATTATCGCGGTCTGGCTAAATCCAGCGGCCAGTAATCATTACAGTTCTGAAAATCGACGCCCGTAAGGGCTTTTTTTATACCTGAAATCAGCCCTACGGGGCTGACAGGAGACGTTATGGCTAAAAATTATGTGCAAAACGGCATGACCATCCCACTTAAAAACTCTGGTGTAGACGAGATTCTCAGCGGCACACCGGTCGCTTTGGGCGGGATCGTTGCGGTTGCAATTACCGATATTCAGCCGGGTGATGTAGGCGACGGATTCGCTGAAGGTGTCTTCCTTTTACCTAAGCTGCCAGCTGATGCCGTGACCGCCGGGGAAAAGGTATATCTCAAAGCTGGAAATGTTCAGTTGGATGACACCGATGCGGTATTAGCCGGGACTGCCTGGGAAGATGCTGCTGCAGGCGTTACCGTCCTGGAAGTCAAAATCAATGGCTAATGCCTTTGACAAGATGACTGAAAGAATGGATGCGCTGACGGAGAAAAGGTTGGGCAGAACGGTGACTATTAACGGCAATGAACATATTGCCGTTGAAAGTCATCTATTGCCTGAGCTGGGGCCGGTCGCGGGTGATGGGATTAACCTGGTCGTCTTCAGCGTCGGCTATCAGCCGGCGCGAGGAGATGAGGTTATTTATAAAAGTCAGGTTTACGCCGTCACCCGTTGGCTTCTCTTTAATGGCAAGCCGCAGATCTGGATTGAGGAGGTCATAGGTGACGATTAAAGGCCTGGAAGAGCTCAAACAGAACCTGAGTAATATCAGTAAAAATGCTATACCGCGGGCGACCTCTCAGTCCATTAACCGGGTGGCTGGAAGAGCAATAAGCCGAAGCTCAACCCGTGTGGCGAAAGAAACCAGGGTTAAGCGGAAGCTGGTTATGCAGCGATCCAGGCTTAAGCGGGCGAGTCCTAAAAAGCCAATGGCAACCATCCGGGTAAATCGCGGGAATTTGCCAGCGATAAAGTTGGGGCCAGTACGGGTTCAGCTTTCACGATGTAAGCGTGATAACGGTAGTTCAGGTAGCGTTCTGAAAGTTGGGAATTTCAGCTTCCCTGGGGCCTTCGTACAGCAACTTAACAACGGGCGCTGGCACGTTCTCCGGCGTACCGGAAAATCCCGTTATCCGGTCGAGGTTGTGAAAGTACCATTGGTTACACCTCTGACAACGGCATTCAGAGAAGAACTGCCCAAACTGATGGAATCGGATATGCCAAAAGAGCTTATGGCGGCCCTTAAAAATCAGATAAGGCTGGTGACAAAATGATACACCCGCAAATCAGAAAAGCCGTTCTAGACAAACTGAAGTTTATCAACCCCGGGAAAACCTTCTGGTATGACGGCCGGCCAGCATTCCTGGCTCCAGAGGAGTTGCCCGCGGTCGCAGTTTATCTTACTGATGCGAAGGCTACGGGTAGCAGCATTGATGAGGAGGAGTGGGAGGCCGTCCTCCACATTGAAGTATTCCTTAAAGCAACCGCGACCGATAGCGAGCTGGATAAATGGATGGAAACCCGCATCTATCCTGCGATGACTGACGTTCCTGTGCTTGCCAGTATCGTCGAAACCATCAGCGTTGCCGGCTACGACTACCAACGTGACGATGAAGCCACTACATGGGGCTCCGCCGATCTCCAGTATTCCCTGACTTATATTATGTGAGGAGCTTATGCCAACACCAACACCGACTACACCGACCAAAGGGGCAGGGACGACGTTTTGGATTTACACCGGAACAGGTGATCCCTACGATGATCCGCTGAGTGACGTTGGCTGGACTCGTACGGCAAAAATTAAAGAGATTACGCCTGGTGAGCTGACTGCGGAGTCGTATGATGATTCCTATATTGATGATGATGCGCCTGACTGGGATTCCACGGCCCAGGGGGTTAAGTCAGCCGGGCAATCGAGCGTTACTCTTGCATGGAAACCAGGTGAATCTGGTCAGCAGGACCTTGTTGACTGGTTTATGAGTGGTGATGAAAAAGCCTACAAGATTAAATATCCAAACGGTGCAGTAGATATTTTTACCGGTTGGGTAAATAGCCTGGGTAAAACAATTGCGCGAAATGAAGTAATTACCCGTAGTGCGCAAATTACCAATAAAGGCAAACCATCTTTGGCTGAAGATAACGCTTCTACCACTCCTTAATATATTTTCGACAGCGGTGTCACGGCACCGCGCCGGAGCTAATTAATGAACTACCTCAAGAAAGATACTTTAAATCCTGAAGGCGAAAATATCACCCTGTTTGAATTATCTGCTTACAGCCGCATGAAATATATTGAGTTCATGGTTGAAGAAAGAAAATCATTGCCTGCGGATGGATTATCACCGGATGAGAATTTTAAAATGGCGACTTTGCTGGCTACGCGAGATCAGGCCATGATTGTCGCTTTATCTTTAAGTGAAGCGGATGGCGAGGAACGCGACGGGAAAGATATTTTCCCAGAGATAATGCGGAAATATCCACCTGGGTTATTGGGCAGCGCTGCATTACTTGTGCGTATGCTTTCAGGGATGATCCCCCCAGTTAATAATGACCCCGAGGAAACTGAAGAAGAGGAAGAGCCAGATTTGGAAAAGTCCTGACCCGCTCGCGTCGCTTTGCTATGCGATTAGCCAGGGAGTTTGGACGGCCAGACTGGCGCGCAATGCTTTCAGAAATGTCCTCCTCAGAATGGTTCGAATGGATTGAGTATTACCAGGATCGTTGCTTTAGCGATGACCTACTTGATTCACATTTCTCAAACCTAAGTTACCTCGCCGTCAGCCTTTTTACCGATCCGGATAAACACGGAATTTCTGCCCTGGATTTTAGTTTGCTTGCAACAGGCAGGACAGAGAGCGATGAACTTTCCGATGAACAACTTATGTCTATAGCTGAAAGCATTCCTGGAGGAACTCGCTATGTCCCAGCCAGTGGGTGATCTGGTCGTTAAAATTGACGGCGATAGCGCAAAATTTGATGAGGAAGTTGCTCATCTTAATAAGCAGTTGAGCGGGTTAGGTAGGGCCGCGAACGACAGTACAGCCCAGGTCACCGCAGCTTTTACGCGGCAGGAGCGTGCTGCAAAACGTGCCGGTATTTCAATCGGCCAATACAATAATGCAATGCGCATGTTGCCTGCGCAGCTTACTGATGTCGCAACTCAGTTAGCTGGTGGGCAGAGCCCGTGGCTAATTTTGCTCCAGCAAGGCGGCCAGGTTAAAGACTCATTTGGTGGCCTGATACCAACATTTCGAGGATTACTTGGTGCTGTAAGTCCGTTGGCCGTTGGTGTTGCAGCTTTGACTGCCGCGGGTGCCGGAGTTGGGTATATCTTCTATCAGGGATCGTCAACCCTTTCCGATTTTAATAAGACGCTGACGCTATCAGGCAACACGGCCGGCCTGACTACCGACAGAATGCTGGTGCTCGCAAAATCGGGACAGCAAGCAGGGCTTACCTTTGATCAAACCAGTGATTCGCTAACAGCGCTTATTAATGCTGGCGTGGGGGCGGGTGCGCGTTTTGATGAACTAAGCCAGTCAGTTGCAAAATTTTCTACGGCATCTGGTATCCCCGTTGAAAAGGTTGCGGAAGCTTTCGGGAAATTGACCAATGACCCGACGTCCGGCCTGATTGCGATGGCGCAACAGTTTCATAACGTGACAGCCGAGCAGATTGATTACGTTGCTCAGTTACAACGTTCAGGAGATGAAGCTGCTGCACTTCAGGCGGCTAATGATGCGGCGACGAAGGGATTTAACACCCAGACTCAGAGCCTGATCGATAACATGGGGACGATTGAGCGCTCTGCTGATTCGTTGAAACGCGCGTTTAAATCCATGTGGGACGCTGCTTTGGATTTGGGGCGGCCAGATACTGCAGGGGAGATGGTAAGCAAGGCGCAATCAGCTTTTAAACAGGCTGATGAAATATGGAATCTCAGGAAAAATGACCGTTATGTAAACGATGAGGCCAGGGCTCGCTTCTGGAATGACCGAGAATCAGCTCGCCTGGCTCTCGATATGGCGCAGCAGCAGGCAGGTATTGCCAAAGCCAGCGTAACAGCAGCGGAAAAAGAAGCAGAGGCAGAATCTGATAAGCAAAAATATGCAGCTCAGGCTCAGGCCAATTATGCAAAATCGCAGACTGCGCTTGAAAAATATACCGCCAGGCAGAATGAATTAAATAAGGCACTGAAGGAAGGACATATTCTTCAGGCTGATTACGCCATTAATATGGCGGCAGCAAAAAAGGAATATGAGGCTTCAGTAAAAAAAACGCCGAAACCAAAAGGCGTTAAAGTTTCTGCTGGTGACCGCTCTTCTGATCAGACTGATGCCGAAACCCTGCAGTTGATGACCCAGTTAAAGCTGCTGCAACAGCATACAGGGCTTAACGATACCATCAGTCAGCAACGTAAAAGTTTGTGGTCTTTACAGTCAAAATTCTCGGTTATCGAAGAGGCATCGAAAACACGCGCGCTGAGCAAAGATGAACAATCTTTACTCGCCAGCAAGGATAAGGTTCTGGCGCAGGCTGAGGTTAATGCGAAGCTGGGGGATCAGATTGTCGCCCAGGAACGGCTGAACAAGCTTCAGGATAACTCGTTAAAATATGTTACCCAGATGCAGGAAAAGACAGCCGCACTGACGGATAGCGTTGGATTAAGCGACAGGGATGCGCAGCGTAATAACGAGAGAGCTCAATTAAGGCAGGGATGGAAAAATCAGGGCGGAAGCCTGGAAGACGAAGGGTATCAGAGAGAGCTTTCTGCTCTTGAGGGCTATTACGCTGCACAAGATGAAATGCGTAATAACTGGTTGGCCGGCGTTCAGTCGTCATGGGAAAACTATGCTGACATGGCCGCCAACTATAACCAGATTGCTGCGGATACGACCAATACTGCGCTCGGAGGAGTAACAAGCAATCTCCAGCAGGGGTTATATGACCTTGCCACTCAGTCTGAAGATGCAGGTGATGCCCTGAGTAACATGGTTGAAGGGTTTGGTAAGACAGTTGTTCAGACGCTGACCCAACTGGCTGCACAGTGGCTGGTTTATCAGGGAGTTCAACTCCTGGTAGGTAAAACCACGCAGGCAACTGCTATCGCTCCGATGATAGCCAATGCTCAAGCGACTGCGCTTCAGGCTCAACTTGCTGCTTATGCTTCAACAGCTGCTATCCCAATTGTCGGTCCGGGGCTGGCTCCTGCAGCTCTGGCTGCCGCTGCTGGGGTTACAGCTCCACTCGTTGCGGCTATCTCAGCTTCCGCACTTGCTGGCATGGCGCATGATGGTATCGATAAAATTCCTGAAACGGGCACCTGGTTGTTAAAAAAAGGGGAGCGGGTAACCACTGCTGGTACATCTGCAAAACTGGACGCAACGTTAGACCAGGTACGGCAGCAAAGGACCACTGGTGGTCGTCCAATTGTTGCTGAGTTTAATAATACTTTTTCTGGTAAGCCAGATGATGCAATGCTTGCCTTATTCGATAAGCGGCAGAGGGAGTCGGAAAAGCGTCTTGTGAAGTATCTAACATCTCAGGTAATGGAGCCGACGGAAGAATATGGGCGCGCGATAAGGTCAGTATATCCGGGGCGGAGAATGAGATAATGGCAGATATTTATTACCCACATGATTACCTTCCTGTTCCACTTTATGATGGCTATGGGTTTAAACCTATATCACCGTTATTAAGAACTGAAATGACAACGGGGAGAGCACGGCAGCGACGTAGGTATTTGTCAACGCCAACCCAAAGCAGCGTTAAGTGGTTATTTAAAAGCGATGGACAGGCTCAGCTATTTGAAGCCTGGTTTCGCGAAACTATCACCGATGGTACTTCCTGGTTTTATATGGTGCTCAAAACCCCAATGGGTATTGAGCCTTATAAGTGTCGTTTCGTCGATATTTATGAAGGTCCGACCCCGGTAAAACCAGGCAAGTGGATGTTTACTGCCACTTTGGAATTATGGGAAAGACCCGTATTACCTCCTGGGTGGGTCGATTTCCCTGATTTCATTATCAACAGCGACATTCTCGATCTGGCAGTTAACAGGGAGTGGCCTGAAGCATGACAATTCTCAACCGTCTCTATGCCAGCAGCGGGCCCGAGGTCATTATTGAAACGCTGCAGATCAACATCGTGGATGAGGTCCATTACCTGTGCAACGGGTACGACGATATCACAGCGACAACAGAGAACGGGGACACCGTTGAGTTTAAAGCCTGCGCGATGGATGTCGCGTTACCAGCCCGTAATGATGATGGTACTCAGGATTTAAAATTTGCGCTCTGCAATATTGATGGCAAGGTTTCAACGGCCATTCGAAACGCCATTAACAATCTCAACTCGGCATCTCTGACATATCGTAGTTTCATCTCCACGGATTTAGCCGCGCCAGCTGCCGTCCCTTACACCCTGGCGATTAAGTCTGGTTACTGGACTGCGACAGAAGCGCAGATCACCGCGGGTTACATGAACGTTCTGGATACTGCGTGGCCCCGTAATCGTTACACCCTGAATTACTTCCCCGGCCTGCGTTACGCCAACTAAGGAAAATCTATGTCCTTCAATCCCGAAAAATACCGTTCAGTCACCTGGCTGAAGGGCGGCAGGGTGTACCCGCAACTCGACTGCTTTGGCATTGTGAACGAGATACGACGCGATTTGGCGATGCCGGAATGGCCTGATTTTGCCGGTGTGACCAAAGACGGTGGCGGACTCGATCGGGAGGCCAGAAAACTGATGCTTTCCCTGCAACGCAGTGAGCCCTGTGAGGGGGCTGGTGTGGCCTGTTACTCCGGCTCATCGGTAACGCATGTGGGGATCGTCGTCAGTATTGGCGGCCAGTTACATGTAGCCGAATGCAACCCGGGAACGAATGTCACGTTTCTGCCGTTGCCGCGATTTAAGCGGCGCTTTGTCAAAGTGGAGTTCTGGCGGTGATTAGAATCTACCCCTCCCGGCTACCTGGTGAGCCGCTTGAAACGCATGAACACAGGGCGATGACGCTGCATGCGTGGATGGTTGAAAATGTTGAAAGCTACAGCGAGCGTGAGAGACATCCTGTATCGGTTGAGCTGGGTGGCGTAAACATTCCGCCCGAGCAGTGGCCGTTATGTTTTATCAGGCCTGAAAGCGATGTGCGTATCTATCCCGTACCCTACGGGACGGGGCTTGAGATAGCCGCGTGGGCAGCGGTAGCCGTCGCCGTAGCCTCTGCGGCTTACACGCTTTTCATGATGTCGGGACTGGACTCCGGCGGATATTCCTCTTCGACAGGAAGAAGTCTCGATCTCAATCCGGCAAAAGCGAACACAGCCAAGCTGGGCGACCCCATTCGTGAGGTTTTTGGCCGCCGCCGTATTTACCCGGATTATGTGGTCCAGCCGGTTACGCGGTTCGACGCTGCCGATCCGACGATCATGCGGGTTCATATGCTGGTTTGTCTGGGAACGGGTAACTTCTCATTCTCTAATGGTGATCTGCGTGTGGGGGATACGCCAGCATCGACCCTTGATGGATTCAGCCACACCCACTACCCACCAGGCACTGATGTATCCGGCGATGAACGTAGCGAGAACTGGTTTAATTCCACGGAGGTGGGCGGAACGTCTTCAGGTACTGGCCTCGATATGGCGCAGACATCACCGGACTCAGACGACATTATCGCGGACAGCATGACTGTATCCGGCGCAACCGTAACGTTTACCGGGCTTGATACGGATGACGACGATGATGAAGATGAGGACGATAATGCGCTTCCTGACAGCTGGGTGGAAGGCACGATTGTGGAGATTAAAGCGCCTACCAATTTTCTGATTTCCACCTCTTCTGGTTACAGTGTTTTTGCCAGCAAACTACTGACTGAAATCGCTCCGGTGGCTGGAATGCCGGTGACGCTGAGCTTTAACAGTGTTGATTACGATCTCGTCATTGCAGCATATACGCCGGGACAGGATGCCGTGCCTGGTGAGGGTGGCAGCGCGGCTAAAATCCAGGCCAGCGCTGCGCCGACGACTTACGATTTCTCTCTGGGCAGTACAACCTTTACGTTCACCTGGCACGGAACAACCTATACCGTCTCGCTGGTTGCAGATTATGTGAACATGTCCGGCCTGCTGGCCGCTATCTCGGAGGGGCTGACCGGTTCGGGACTGGTCGCGCAGGACAATGGCGGTACAGTGCTGATCACTGAGGAGTCCAGCCCGTTCGCCGGTGGATCAATTACCTCGTCTTCGCTTCCGTCGTCTGTTTTCGGCGATACCCCGGCTTACTCTACCGGCACGGCATCAACAGGCGGCAGTGCGGCCATAACAGCAAACGTGACCCTGGCCTATAACAGCGCCACAGGAACTGCATTCTCAGGTATGCCGGAAGGCACGCAACGACTTTCGCTGTCTCACCGTGGCAATGAGTACCAGATCATTTCGACTGACGGGACCACGGCGACGGTAGGTCGCATGGTTGACGGGGCGATTGATGCGTCATGGCCCGGCTTCATCGCCCGGACAATGATCGACTACGAAGCCACCGGATTGAATGACAGCGATACCTGGATGGGACCATTTCTGGCAAGCCCGGATAACGAAACTGTTGATATTTTTGAGGTCAATTTTTCTTTCCCCAGTGGTATCTGTGGCTTTGACAGTAAAGGGAAAAAACGAATACGCCATGTTGAGTGGGAAATTCAGTACCGGGTTTATGGTTCTGGTGCCGGATGGATCAGCAAAACAGGTGAATATGCGCTGAAAAACGTTAACGGGCTTGGATTCACTGAGCGCATTGTTATGGACTCACCTGGTCTGGTTGAGGTTCGTTGTCGTCGCCGGAACGAGCAGGGCAGCAACAATGCCCGCGACAACATGTACTGGCAGGCGCTCAGGGGGCGGCTTCTGACGCGTCCTACTTCCTATGCTGGCGTCTCTCTGCTGGGTGTGACGGTCGAGACAGGCGGGAAACTGGCGGCACAGTCCGATCGCAGGGTGAACGTCGTCGCCACACGCGTTTATGACTCAGGTACACCACGGACGATTTCCGCTGCTCTGCTGCACGTAGGGAACTCTCTGGGCCTTCAGATGGACACAGAGACCATCAGCGAGCTGGAGTCGATGTACTGGACGCCCGGCAACGAGTATTTCGATTTTGCTACCGGAGACAGTATCTCCGCCCTGGAAATGCTGCAGAAAATTGCGAATGCCGGGAAATCCTATTTCCTGCTCAGCGACGGGCTGGCGACGGTCGGACGTGAAGGGGTTAAGCCCTGGACAGGCATTATCACGCCGCATGAGATGACGGAAGAGCTGCAAGCCGGGTTTTCAGCACCGTCAGGTGACGATTATGACGGTGTTGACGTTACCTACATCAACGGCACTACCTGGGCGGAGGAAACAGTCCAGTGCCGCACGACTGACAATCCCACACCGGTAAAAATCGAGGACTATAAACTCGATGGTGTTCTGAACCGGGACCACGCTTGGCAGATTGGTATGAGACGCCTGATGAAGTATCTGCATCAGCGGTTGACGTTCCAGACCACAACGGAGCTGGATGCGCTGTGTTACAACGTCGGCGATCGTATTGTTCTGACGGACGACATACCGGATTCAGCGACGACAATCAGCTGCCTGGTGGAATCTATGTCGACTGTGGATGGTATCTCTACATTGACGGTAACTGAGCCACTCGACTGGACCTATCCGAATCCCCGTGCGCTGATCCGTTATCAGGATGGGTCGGCGTCGGCGCTGATGGTGGTAACAAAGGTCGGGGATTATCAGTTGTCAGTTCCCTGGCTCAGCGAGTTCGACGACATTGATTTCACCACACCGTCCATTGAGCCAGTGAGGCTGATTTTCTGTGATTCATCGCGTACGGGCTATGACGCGATTGTTTCAGAAATTGCCCCGCAATCTGACGGGACGTGCCAGGTCACCGCAAGAGAGTACCGCGCGTCATTCTACGACTACGACAACGCCAGCTACCCCGGCGACGTTGCATAAAGCATAAATAACTCTCAACAACCCGCTTCGGCGGGTTTTTTGTTATAGGGCGACTATGAGCACATACAAAACGAAACATCCTTTAGGGTCCGCTGCCGTAAAGGACCTGTACGATAACGCCGAAAACGTGGATAGATTCGTTAATGACAGGACAAAAGAAGAGCTCGATGACCGGTTAGGAGTGTTCCGCAAAACCTGGTACGGCATGGAGATGATCTTCAGCCGGTTTATCGACTACATCACTGGTCGCGGCGAGCAGGCGGTTGCGTCTATTGGCTGGCAGGAACTGGGAAACTGGGCAACCGGCCTCACAGTCGATAATCGCCAGCAAATTGTTTACTACAATGGCTCCTGGTACAAATATCTTGGAGAGCTGGAACATGTCATCGCGGGGGATTCTCCGGAAAATGATGGCGGCGTGTGGTCGGTGGAAAACCCGACGGGAAAATGGTCGAACATTGGAGATGCAGCTCTTCGCTCAAACCTGGGTTCAGGCGACGGCCAAAAACTGATAGGAGAATACTCCAGCATCAGTGAGCTGAGAGCGAGCACGCTGGACCATCACGGGCAGAAAGTAAAAGTAAAATTCTGGGACATAGAGCTGGGCACGGCGCTTGTTAACGTATTTTATGTTTACGATGCCAATGACCATATCTCTGTCGATGATGGTTACAGGACAATTGTCAATGCAGCGGGCCAGCGCTTTAAAGCATTGCTCAACGATACCCTTGATTTACGTATCGTAGGGTTGCGTTCGTACGGCGATAACCTGGGCACTGCCTTTAATCGCGCTCTGAATGCGGAACTGGCACGTGTATTTGCCGCCGATTCCGCAATGAAGATGGCGACAATTAAACTCCCGGCGCTGACCTCGTTTGATGACCCCAACGTTTCAACATATAACGCTATTCTGAATGCCTCCATCGTGATGCCGTCATATACGCCCGTTGAGTGTGACGGGAATTATTTCTGCAAATTTAACCCGATTAACGATGTCGCCATTCGCATTACGAACACCATCGAAGGGGTGAAGCCGTCCCAGACCGTATGGCGAAACATGCAAGGCGTGAAAATGTTCGCCAATAAATCGGGGCAATTTCAATTAGTCGGTCCGGGCGCTACGGTCAGCCAGTCGGCCGGTATTCGGGTCGGTAATGACCGGGCCGGGGATGATGTGCTCGACCTGAGGGATTTATGCCTTGAAGATGTTCAGATTCGGGCTTTCCGTTACGGTCTGGATTGCGTGTGGAATGACACCTATATCCTGACCTACCGGAACCTGAAGTTAACCGGAAACTATTTCAACCTGTCATCCCTGCTGGCGGCAAAGCAGAATGCGGGGGAAAACATCCGCGTGGAAAACACTCTTCTGGCGGATTCTGTTTCTCATCAGGTTTACTGGAACTCCCCGGGTATTAACGTCACTTTTGATAAAGTCAGTATTGATTACGCTGGCGGGAGCGCCTTCTATTTTGATAACGGAGCGCGCGGGTGCGACTTTCATACGCACGCTGGCCATATCGAGGGCTGGGACGGCATGCTGGTCTTTCAGGTGGCCCAGCTGGTTGCCTGGTACAATCAGGCTAACGCCATCACCTTCAGCAACACCCCGATTAAAGCCGCCGGTACCTCACCGGGCGTCTGGGCACCACGCCGCAAAATCCTGCATTCTGGTCAGGTACTTCCCGGCCTTGGAACTCTGGTCACGTTCGATAACAGCCCGGTATACTGGCCCGCCCCAGCTTCTGAGCCGCATGTTGCTCTGATGGGGTATACCGACCCCACAGTAGAGAATATGAAGGCGATTTACCACTGTCCGAACTCACCTTACCCGGATTGTCTGGTGAACTACCGCCAGTCCATGAACAAGGGGCTTTACCGGTTCGGCGGCACAGAGGGTATTTCCGTTAAGGACCTGACAGACCCGTTAACCGGATTCACCTTCTCAACCAATGGCAACCCGTCAATTGTATATGGCGGTGAAGACGCGGACGGTCTGCGACATATCATCATTAATTTCGATGCAACAACAACATGGGTTGAATTGCGGAATAAAGGTCTTTACTACGCACTTGAGCGAGAAGCTGAAATTAATACGGCGATTTCCGTCATGATGGAAAATATCACTGAGGGAGACCTGACGTTGAATACGCGGTTCCATTATTACTACGGCGCTGCAAAAGCCTATGACGGTTATGAAGACGGAAGAACTAAAAGCCTGACTGCACTGCTGTCGGCAACGTATAACGGCATTAACACCCCCCTGACGACATCAAAATATGTTGGTGAGCAATCCGCCATGTCATATGTCCGTCAGGACAGCGCCCACCCGACGCAGGCGGAATACGTTCAGGCAGCAATTGTCCTGCGGGGTGCGAAAGGTCAGGCGCGTATCAAGCTCCCGGCAATCTGGACAACCAAAGGCAGAGGCGCCGCCTTTGCTTTCAGCTAAATGAGGTAAATGATGGTTACTGCAAAATTTATGTGTTCGTACCTGTACCAGGCTTCTGATAATTCGCGGCTTGATGTGTATCTCGATCCCGTTCTTGAGGACGGGAATCCAACGGGAAACGTGTCATTAACCCTGACAAATCCTGCTGAATACTCAGCATTCGAGCAGGGGAAGACTTATAATCTGAGTTTTGAGGAAGTTGATTAATCAGAAGAATTATTTAGTATTGAAAGCACCAAGCATTGCGATGCAAGCTAGGTTTCGAAGAGGCGTCTAAGAGTATAACGTCGCAATTTCCTGTTAACATGTGGTAACATAAGTTTTTCGTGATTTTTTACAGGGACAATAGATGTTATCTAGGCGCTGCTTCCTACTCTGCACATTATCTTTGTTTACAACATCCTCTGTAAGCAAGGGGCTGGTATCCCCAGACAACTTTTTTAGCCATGAATCTATAAAGTTATGGCCAGAAGGGTGGTTGGGGAGGGATGGACCGTCCAAAAGTATTCACATTTCTAAAAGAGGGGTTCTTACAGGAATAAAGACTCCTAGTTTAGAGGTTTTTAAACCAGTGACATATAATGGGAAAGCAGTATTTATATCTGCTGGTGGCGGATATTCAAACATTCAAGTTGGTAATGAAGTGATCCCAGTTGTTAATTTATTTCTATCTCAGGGGTATATGTGTTATGTACTCCTGTATAGACTGCCGGTTGAAGGGTGGGCTTTGGGGGGTGTGGCATCTTTACAGGATGCCCAAAGAGGTTTGAGTATTGTTAAGTCAAGAGAAAAAAATATTAGTGCAATTGGTTTTTCGGCAGGGGCTCATCTTCTTGGTATGGCTCTTAATAAAGAAATTGCTTATGAGGAAGGTTTGGTATCTCATGACAATATTGGAAGAGTCAGGAATGTAACATTTTTATATCCTGTGGTGTCACTTGAAAAGCCTTACAATAAAACACTAACGCATCATAACATTGTTGGCGATGCTGCAAGTCCAGTAGATGAAAAAAAATGGTCATTGCATGAGAATATAAACGAAAAAACGCCTCCAAGTCTTATTGTTCACGCCAAAAACGACAAGGTGGTGAGTTATGAAAACTCTGTTTTATTGTATGACTCATGTAAAGAGCGCGATATAGAATCAGAGTTAATGCTACTTCAGAAAGGCGGACATGGATTTGGTATAGGGCGTAAAAAGGATGGGACAGATACCTGGATCGAAAAGCATAAAGAGTGGGTGAGTAAATATTCTTGAATGTAATCAAGGGTGTTCCCATAAACACCCTCATTAATTATACCAAGTTATGCTATGGATACCTTTGATGCGGATTTGTTTTTCTTGCCTAAAAACATTGCGGAGAATAATTTATACTTGGAAAGTACCTTGTCTATAAAGATCGGCATTGCTATACCAAGAAATATAGATATTAAAAGAACCTTAAAGACGGGGTAGTCATACTTTAATTGCGGCGCAATTTTAGATAGTATAATCCGCGGCGATGTAACAAATATTATGTGTAGTAGGTAAATTGAATAGGAGTACCCACCAATAACTGATAACACTCTTGATTTAATTCTCAGGTTATAAATTAAATAACAAAATGCAATTGATACCGCACAACTTGTCCAGTGTTCATTTTTAATGTCATCAGGAGAGATTGAGTTGTTCAATGTATGAAATAAACCCCACCCAACCAATAATGAAAATATAAATGAAAGAGGGGCTTTCCTTTTAGGATTTTTATAAGATGCGAGTTTGTCGCATCTATGCATTATTATCCCGAGAATAAAGAATGGGAACAAATAAGCCGCTCGGCCGATTGCGAAAAATTGGATGTTTCTAATCGGTGTTTCAGAAATGATTACACCTATTGCCAATACTATAATCATTCCTTTTGTCGTTTTAAAGGCGCCAGCGATTTCAAGAAGTGCTGCTAGTATAAAAATAACAAAAACAGCATCAAGGAACCAGTAAACCCCCACAGGGTACAAGGGTGAAAGAATTATATCGTTGATGCTCATCTGTCCTTTAGAGCCAAACAGAAAAATTAGAGCAGATACAGAAGTACCAAGAAAAACGAGAGGGATCAATATCCTTCTGATTTTACCCTTCACAAATTGAGGAAGGTTTTCTTTTTTCGCTGGCCTCATAGAATAAACAAAGCCAGACAGGAATGTAAATAATGGCATTCTTAAATATGAAAGGAAGGCAGATATTTTAACCAGCCAAAAGTCGTTACTCAGAATACCATTCTGATATAGGGTTGATAAACAGTGTATAAAAACTACGAGCAAACAGGCCAAACCCCTTAGGGAATCAATGCTCAAGTCTCTGTTCATGTGGTTGCCTTAGGAATAATCTTATGTTGTGATTACAAAATTTTACATTACCACACAATAGATACATATTTATATTGATTTCCACACAAACTATCATGTTTGGTAGTGGATGGGCGGAAAGCAGATGATTTTGCAGCGATTGGTGAAAAAAAGTGGTAAAGAAATCTCTCAGAAAGGGTATCTATCACCAGTTGAAGTTGACTCTCATTGAGAGCTGCAAGGCTTGTGTGCCCATTCAGGTGGTAGCTGGTCGACACGGTCTGGGGCAAGGTAAAGACGATTTATAAATGCCTTCCTGTGGCCGCACATCTTACAACGATGAGGTAGGGCGATAGTCCTGCATGTTCAAAAAAAATCCCCGGAGCAGGCACACTCAGGGGAAAAAACTTCATAACATCATTGCTGTGTGCGTCTTTGCGCGGAGTATATCTTCTGAGAAAACTCCTGGTATTTCCAGATATTTTTGATCTGAACAGTTAAGTTAAAGTTCCGGTTGCATGGGTATGTTTTTACTTAAGGGGGCCTGGAGATGTTGAAGTGCTCGGAGTTGCTATGCACACGATCAACAGCTTGAGGCTGGATACTACCCCTGTTTGAAGGGGAGTGTGATTAACCGCACGTTAACTACTGTTTCCTGAAATTAACATCTGAGATAATAACCTCACGAATAATAGAGCAAAGCGCGTTTAAATGTGAGCAGTAAGAAAACGTTAACGTTCATGCAATTTTTGATAATAAATAGTCAACTCGCCGGCATCTCAGATACTTGGGCTGATTTGTGGGTATTGATTTTCCATACGAGCCTTAGTGCGGGTAGGCTGTTGGCGCTTCGGTACGATGACATAGATAATGATTCAATACTGATACGAGAGCGTGGGAGACTGAAAGCGCTGCGCGTTGAAATTCCACCTAGGGCGATGGCGATGATAACTCGGCGACGGGAAAGGTATCCAGAGGATGTTTTTGTGTTTCAGAGTCATTCGAACCGGGTAAAGTATGAATGTCGGCCAGTCACTTTAATTGCTTTCAACACTGCCTTAGGCCGGGCTGCAAAATCCTTACCGGGAGTCACCGTGAGCAGTAGTAGCGCAAGAAACGTATCTCATTAATCGCCCATAAGCACCTGCTGGCAAAGTAGTCAACTTGCAACCCCTTAGTGGGTTATTTGTAAGCTATGAGAATGGTTATTGCCTCAGACCCTTAGGGGGTAAAATTGGGGCAAATTTTGGGGCAGAATAACGTTTGGGGCACGATTTGGGGCAATCAAATGTCCGCATTTGTCCACATTTGACCAGAAGTCAATAAAGTTAAGTTGTTGAAAAAAATGCAGAACGTTGAATTTGCTAAACTATTTTTTTGCATGCCATAATAAAGTTAATATTTAGGCAACCGCGATCAAAAAAATTGCTCTGTTTGCGGCAGGGCGTGAGGATATTGCGTAAACTTTAAAAACTTTACCAACTCGCTGTTTCTTTAAGGTCATTTGTACGCTTTACTCACCGGCTGCTGCGGCGCCGAAAGAGTGTGGCGGCATATTTTTGTTTGGAAAGGATACTTGGGTGGCTCTTATGACGCATGATGCTTTTTCCCTTCGCGGCCTCGCGGCAGGCTGCGCGCTTTTATTTCTCGTTGCGCCTGCGGTTCAGGCAGCAGAACAACTCCCCGATGCGCCGTCGATTGATGCGCGAGCCTGGATCCTGATGGACTATGCCAGCGGCAAAGTGCTCAGCGAAGGCAATGCTGATGAGAAACTCGACCCGGCAAGTCTGACCAAGATCATGACCAGCTACGTTGTCGGTCAGGCGTTAAAGGCGGGCAAGATTAAGTCTACCGACATGGTGACTATCGGGCGCGATGCATGGGCAACCGGTAACCCGGTGCTGCGCGGCTCTTCGGTGATGTTCCTCAAGCCGGGGATGCAGGTATCGGTAGAAGATCTTAATAAGGGCGTCATCATTCAGTCCGGCAACGATGCCAGCATCGCGATTGCCGACTACGTGGCGGGAAGTCAGGATGCGTTTGTCAGCCTGATGAACGGTTATGCGCAGAAGATGGGCCTGACTAATACCACCTTTATGACCGTGCACGGTCTGGATGCGCCGGGGCAGTTCAGTACCGCCCGTGATATGGCGCTGCTGACTAAAGCGATGATCCATGACGTGCCGGAAGAGTACGCTATTCATAAAGAAAAAGAGTTCACTTTTAACAAGATTCGTCAGCCAAACCGCAACCGGCTGCTGTGGAGCACCAGCTTTAATGCCGACGGCGTGAAAACAGGGACCACCGCAGGGGCAGGTTATAACCTGGTTTCCTCCGCAACGCAGGGCAATGATATGCGCCTGATTGCCGTGGTACTTGGAACCAAAACTGACCGCATCCGTTTTAATGAGTCAGAAAAACTGCTGACCTGGGGCTTCCGCTTTTATGAAACCGTAACGCCGATTAAACCGGATGCTACCTTTATTACCCAACGCGTCTGGTTTGGTGATAGCAGCGAAGCGAAGTTAGGGGCGGGCGAGGCCGGTTCCATTACGCTGCCGAAAGGACAGCTGAAAAACCTGAAGGCCAGCTACACCCTGAACGAAACGCAGCTGACCGCGCCGCTGACCAAAGGCCAGGTCGTGGGTACTATCGACTTTAAACTCAATGATAAAACCATTGAGCAGCGGCCGCTGATCGTCATGGAAGCGGTAAATGAAGGTGGTTTCTTTAGCCGGATGGTTGATTTCGTGCTGATGAAACTGCACGGCTGGTTTGGCGGCTGGTTCTCTTAAGATGCAGGCCGCGCCCTGCAGGGCGCGGTTAGTAGAGTAGTGAAATCTGTTTTTCTTTCGCCAGCGCCTGTAGGTCGTCATCCGGGCAAACGTCGCTGGCAATCACATCAAACTGCGCTAAATCGCCCATTCTCGCCGGTCGAACTTTACCGAATTTACTGTGATCGACCACCAGCACATGGTAGCGAGCGCTTTTCATTGCCCAGTGTTTGACCGGTAGCTCTTCCAGATTAAAACAGGTTGCGCCCTGCTCGCAGTCAATTCCGGCCGCTGAATAAAACGCGATATCCGGGCAAAGATGGCTCAGCGTATCCTGAAGGCTCAGAGGTTTAAAAATCGCGTTGCTGGCGTGGAATTCGCCGCCGCATAAAATCGCCCGACACTGGGGCTTATCCTGAAGGGAAAGAAAAGTATTGAGCGAATAGCACACGCCAGTAAAGGGCAGGGCGTTGTCGATGGCGTCGATGATCCACGGCGTGGTCGTTCCGCAGTCGAAAAAGGCCATCTGATGAGGCTCTAACAGTTTGGCGGCGTGGCGGGCGGCGCGTCGCTTTTCATCGACCAGTCGCGTTTTTTGGTCGCTTAACAGATAGTGCGTGGCGCTACGCGGCTCCAGCACAATGTAACCGCCGAGCAGCACCACCGGACCATTATGACCATTGAGATCGCGACGAATGGTCATTTCTGACACACCAAGCAGGGTTGCTGCTTCTTTTAGATGGAGTTTATCACTGCGCTTGAGTGCCTGAATAAGCTGGCTGATGCGTTCGTCACGACGAGTTTCCATATTCCCTCTAAGCTCAAAGCGCCCTGCATCGACAGGGCGTCAGCGGCAATTTTACCTGCCGGAAGAGGGTTAGTCACGCGGTGGAATAGCGCCGTGACTACGCGATGGGTTTCTCAGGAATAAGATTATCCGCGCACCCAGCCTTTGCGGATTGGCAACGAAAAAAACAGGCGGTACAGCCGCTGTAGATGCAGGTAAAGGCTATGTCCTCCGCTATGCCACAATAGCTGGGCGCTAAGGCAGGCGCTCATGGCGGTCAGCAGTCCACCCAGCATGTCCATTGGCCAGTGGACGCCGAGATAAACCCGGGACCAGGCGATTGCGCAGGCAATACCGAGGAGCAATGCGCCAGACCACAGTCGATGCCAGAACATAAAGGCCAACGCAAAGGTAAAGCAGATAGTACCGTGATTGCTCGGAAAGGAGTTATTTGGCGAATGGTGCAGGAAGTTATAGCCAACACCGGCGGCAAACGGACGTTCGTGCGGAAAAAAAACACCAAATATCCATGAAAGCGTGAGGCTAATAGCTAGCGCCATCATGACCTTAAATACCAACTGGCGCTGATTGGGCCCCCATAGCCATAAGGCTAATACGAGTAATGGCACAATAATAATCAGGTCTTTGGCGATAAACGTCGCGATTTCAATCGCCCACCAGGGGGAATCGGGAGTTGCATTGAGCAATGCAAACAGCGCGTAGTTGATATTTTCCAGCATACATCCAGGCTCTTTAGTCCGTCAGCAATAAGCCGCCTACCTTAAAAAAGGGTGGCGATGAGGTAAAGTAGTATTGTCTTAATTATCAGTTTGTTACGAATTTATACGTATTTGTGCCTTCGTTAACAGACCGCAATGGAGAGTATATAGCCTGTAATCTAATTGAAACATAAACGAAATATATACAGTTGGCTTTTCATTTGCTGATGGCGATGTTGTTACCTGAGTGGCGCTATTTTTCGTTGTCGCTCACAATTCGCTGTCTCACCGGCTCGACTTTCATTAAACTTTGCGCGGTTTTATTTAAATAAGAGATTTCATGCAGAATTATTCGCTTTCGGGCAAGCGCCTCGGACGTCAGGCCTTGCTGTTTCCGCTGTGCCTGGTGCTCTACGAATTTTCCACTTATATCGGCAACGACATGATCCAACCGGGAATGCTCTCGGTGGTGGAAGAGTTCGGCGTTGGCAATGAGTGGGTTCCGACCTCGATGACCGCTTATCTGGCTGGCGGTATGTTTTTACAGTGGCTGCTGGGGCCGCTGTCTGACCGTATCGGCCGTCGTCCGGTGATGCTGACCGGTGTCGTGTGGTTTATCGTGACCTGTCTGGCGACGCTGCTGGCGCAAACAATTGAGCAGTTTACGCTGCTGCGCTTTTTGCAGGGTATCAGCCTCTGTTTTATTGGCGCGGTCGGCTATGCGGCGATACAGGAGTCCTTTGAAGAGGCGGTTTGTATCAAGATTACCGCCCTGATGGCTAACGTTGCGCTGATTGCGCCGCTTCTCGGGCCGCTGGTGGGGGCTGCCTGGGTTCACGTTCTGCCGTGGGAAATGATGTTTGTCCTGTTCGCCGTGTTGGCGGCTATCGCTTTCGTTGGCCTACAGCGGGCGATGCCGGAAACCGCCACTCGGATGGGCGAGAAACTGTCGGTAAAAGAGCTGGGGCGCGATTACCGTGAGGTGCTGAAAAACCTGCGCTTTGTCGCCGGAGCGCTGGCAACCGGTTTTGTCAGCCTGCCGCTGCTGGCATGGATTGCTCAATCGCCGGTGATAATTATCAGCGGCGAGAAGGCGACCAGCTACGAATACGGACTGCTGCAGGTGCCCATTTTTGGCGCGTTGATTGCCGGTAACCTGGTGCTCGCGCGCCAGACTTCACGCAAAACGGTGCGTTCGCTGATTATTCTCGGCGGCTGGCCGATTATGATTGGCCTGCTAATTTCTGCGGTGGCAACGGTCGCCTCGACGCACGCCTATCTGTGGATGACCGCCGGGCTGAGCGTTTATGCGTTCGGCATTGGTCTGGCGAACGCTGGCCTGGTGCGCCTGACGCTGTTTGCCAGTGAGATGAGCAAGGGGACGGTGTCGGCGGCGATGGGCATGCTGCAAATGCTGATCTTTACCGTTGGTATTGAAGTCAGTAAGCATGCCTATGAATCTGGCGGTAGCGGGATTTTCAGCTTGTTAAACTTGCTGAGTGGGGTGCTGTGGCTGGCAATGACGGTCTACTTCCTGAAGGATAAGAGCGTGGGTAATGCCCACGAGCCGCAGTAATTCTATAATGCCCTGCTGCGAAATCAGACGCCGCAGCAGGGATGACGTCAGGCGAACGGCGCTTCGCGATTTAGTACTTTATCAATAATATGCAGCACGCCTTCTTCGTTATTGTGCGGCGCATCGTAGCCAGCAACGGCTTTCACCGGGGCGGCAGCATTGGCCATAGCAAATCCGAAACCGGCGTGTTGCAGCATCTCTATATCGTTGCCGCTATCACCAAAAGCCACAACTTCATGGTTCTCAATGCCCCAGCGTTCCTGCAGGATACGCAGGCCGTTGGCTTTATGGACCCCGGGAATTATTAGGTCAATGCTGCCGTAACCGGTGGCAACCGCGGTCACCATGTCGCCCAGTGCAGCGTGCAGCTTCGGCTGCATCTGCGGGATCAGGTGATCTGGTACGTTGAGGCCGAATTTCAGAATCACATCATCAATCTGATTAAAGTCCTCGACCAGTTCAAGGCGATGATAATACTTCGCTGCGATCGCCTTCAGTTCATCGTTATATTGATTGAGGGTATAAGCGCTACGTTTACCGCAGGCGATTATTTCAATATCAGTCAGCGTTTGCAGATGATCGATGACGGTATTGAAATGCGCTTTTGGTATTTGGCAGTTAAATACGTCGTCCCCGGCGCTGACCACCCAACCGCCGTTTTCGGCGACAAAAGCAATCTCATTGGCTACCTCAGGGAAGAACGAAATCAACTGGTAATACTGGTTGCCGCTGGCCACGACGAAGCGGATGTCTTGTTCACGCATTCGCTGGTATTGGGCAAGGAATCGCTGGCGGTTATAGGTCTTGGCATCGCTTAAGAAGGTGCCATCCATGTCTACCGCAATCAATTTGATGCTCATTAACTGTTCTCCAAAACAGGTTCAGGTTGTGGTTTCGCCACCGCGCGAGCGACCAGTGCTGCTACCAGGACCAGCGCCAGCACGACCATCATCGCGCTGCGCAGGCCAAAATGTTCGCCAAGGAAGCCCAGCAGCGGCGGGCCGACGAGAAAGGCGAGGTAGCCAGTGATCGCCACGATGCTTACACGCTTCGGTGCATCGGGCCCGGTATCGCTGGCGGCGGAAATAGTCAGCGGGAAGCCTAGCGAAGCACCGAGGCCCCATAACAGCACGGAAATGCCGGCGACCCACGGACTATCGACAAAAATAATCAGCGCAATGCCCAGCGCGCCCATCACCGCGCTGGCGCGAACGACGGTTACCCGGCTGTAGCGGTCGATAAACCAACCGCCGGTAAAGCGACCGATGGTCATTCCGAGCGTGAAGCCTGCGTAAATCAAAGAGCCGGAGGTTGGGCTGAAGCCATGGCCATCCACCATTAACAGCGGTAACCAGTCGTTGGCGGAACCTTCGGCAAAGGCCATTGCCAGCACAATTAACCCAATGAGTAACAGTTGCGTATCACGCCAGACCGGCAGTCCTTTTCCTTCGTGGCGTGCGGCTTCCGCAGCATTCTTGCCGGTACCGTCGGGGATGGCGCGAATGGCGACGGCAATAGGGAGGATAGCCACCAGCGCCGCCAGCAGAATATGCGGCGCGGCGGGTAGGCCGAAACCGGTGACCGCCATGCCAATCCCGGCACCGATCAGCGTGCCGAAGCTGTAGAAGCCATGCATCATCGGCAGGACGGTTTTATTCATTTCACGTTCAACGGCAGCGCCTTCAACGTTAATCGCCACCTCGGCTGAGCCAAAGCTGGCACCAAAGATGGCCAGCCCAAGAGCAAATAGAACGGCTGATGTAAACCACAGCGCGACGCTGAGCACCAGCATCCCTACCACCGCGCAGGACATGGTGGCGCGAATGACTTTACGGGTGCCGAAACGATTGACCAGCCACGCGGAGCAGAGAATTCCGCTCATTGAACCTATCGATAGTCCAAATAATACAATCCCCATTTCCGCCGTGGATAGCGTCAGCAAATCGCGTATCGCTGGCGTGCGGGTTGCCCATGAGGCCATGAGTAATCCGGGAATAAAAAAGAACATGAAGAGCGCCCACAGCCGTAGCTGGAGGGCTCTGCGGGAGGTTTGTGCTGTCATCCGTAAATGCCCGTGAGTGAAGAGATGGAGACAACAGTAGCAAGGTTGTGTACATTTGTACATATAGGTTGCTTGCTGCTGGCCGCTTTTTTATTGACCTCAATGACTTGATTCAGCCTGAGGGATATCTTAAGCGCGTGCCGTGAGAGTATGCGTCCATTTGAATAAAAGAGGGAAACTTATGGCTCGTCGACCGAACGACCCACAGCGTCGGGAGCGCATT
This sequence comes from Klebsiella sp., assembly GCF_027492335.1. NCBI lineage: Bacteria > Pseudomonadati > Pseudomonadota > Gammaproteobacteria > Enterobacterales > Enterobacteriaceae > Klebsiella > Klebsiella sp. The sequence goes on from NZ_JAPUEW010000086.1 coordinate 38,055, forward strand.
TTGCAGGCGACGCTGGACACGATTGCTATACATGGAATTCATGCGGTCACGCATCGCAAAATCGCCAGCTGTGCCGGTGTTCCACTGGGCTCGCTGACTTACTATTTCAGCGGTATTGAGGCGCTGGTCGAGGAGGCATTCAGCGTATTTACCGGCCAGATGTCGGTACAGTATCAGCAGTTCTTCGCGAACGTAAGCAGCCGTGAAGAGGCGTGCGACGCCATTGCTGAGCTGATTTTTAGCGCCCAGGTTACCACCGCGCGCAATATGGAACTGATGTACCAGCTTTACGCCTTTTGCAGCAGCCAGCCGAATTTAAAAGCAGTGATGCAGAACTGGATGTTACGCAGCCAACAAACCCTCGAGCAGTGGTTTGAACCGGCAACAGCCCGCGGGCTGGATGCATTCATTGAGGGTATGACGCTACATTTCGTAACCGACAGAGCGCCGCTATCAAGAGAAGCGATTCGGCTAATGGTGGGGAGGCTGGCAGGGGAGTGAGCGGGGCGCAGAAAACAAAAAACCCATCAACCTTGAACCTAAGCGGCGGGGTTGATGGGCTCCACAAAATGGGGACATCAAAGAAAAGCAGTGGCACTACTTATGACTGATGCCAGTAAAAAAAGTTCTGAGAATATGCGTTTTTTTCTGAAAAATTTACTGTAGCCCTGGCCAGATGATGACAATTAGCGTACCTGCCAGGGTTAACAATACGTTAGCGATAGCATAGGTCCCGGCGTATCCCAGCGCCGGGATGTTGCTGCGCGCGGTGTCGCTGATAATTTCCATCGCAGGCGCACAGGTGCGGGCTCCCATCATCGCGCCGAATAGCATTGCGCGGTTCATGCGCAGGACGTACGCGCCGAACAAGAAGCAGATAACCACCGGCACCAAGCTGACGATGAGACCCGCTGCCAGCATCTGGCCACCGACGGCGCCCAGGCCGTTATTAATCCCCGCGCCCGCGCTGAGGCCGACACCGGCCATAAACACCATCAATCCGAACTCTTTCACCATATTCAGCGCCCCCTGGGGGATATAGCCGAACGTCGGATGGTTAGCTCGCAGAAAGCCGAGCATGATCCCGGCAAACAACAGACCAGCGGCGTTACCGATGCCGAAGCTGAACGAACTGAACTGGAAGGTGATCATGCCGATCATCAGGCCGACGATGAAGAAGGCGCAGAAGGCGAGCAGGTCGGTCACCTGGCTGTGAATAGAGATAAAGCCGATACGGTCTGCGACAGTTTTAACGCGACGCGCGTCGCCGCTGACCTGTAACACATC
>NZ_JAPUEW010000087.1:0-5764 GCF_027492335.1 Klebsiella sp.
GTAGAACGGTGTGATGTGCCTTACAGGGCGTGGTTTTCTCCGGATACCGACGAAGTGTCCGACGGTGCGCGGCGTCCGGCGTCGAGGTCGGCGCGGATCTGCTCGTACTGGTCGTCCAGGCGATAGAAGCGACCAATCCACAGCATCGAGGCGACAATCAGCAGTGCTGGAATGTAGAGATAACAGGCTTTAATCGCCAGCATCGCGCTATCGCTTTGCGCCTGGTTAGCGATATAACCGCCGGAAGAGAGCAGCACGCCGGTTATCGCCCCCGCGCTTGCCATGGCGACTTTGCCGAGGAAACCATTGATGGAGGTCAGAATTCCGGCAGTATTGATACCGGTCTTCCACACGCCGTAATCCACCGGATCGGCCTGCATGGAGAAGTAGATCGCTGTCCGTTGTCCTGCGCCGAGCGACAGCACCACCGCACCGGCAATCAGTCCCCAGCTATTAACGCCTGCCACCATCATCATGCCCATCCCGACAAGATTGATCGCGCTGGCGATCAGGTAGACGTGGCGCTTTTTCATGCGTCTGGCGAGCAGCGGCACGGTGAGTGTTCCGAGTAGAGGAACGAAAGTGGAGATCCCGGCAACGATCGCCGTGAGATCGTTATTGCCTACGTAGTAGTGGAAGAAGTAAACCAGCGCCCCGGTCTGGAAGAAGAACGCGCCCCACATCAGGAAAATATTAATGGCGAACACAAACCACGGACGGTTGGCGCGCAGGCTGACCCAGGCGCGTTTTAAGGTCATCCGCTCTTGAGTAATGCTGATATTTTCTTTGACGTTGCGAAAGCTCACCAGCAGGAAAAACGTGGCAATGATACCGAAAATGACTGCGGTATAGAGGAAACCCTGTTCCTGATTACCTTTACCCAGCGCGCCGACCAACGGTAGGGTGGCGACCGCAACAATGGTTGCCCCGAGCGAGCCGAGCAGTATACGCACTGCTGAAAGCGTCGTGCGCTCCCGCGAGTCGTTCGTCAGAAACGGCAGCATGGCGCAAAACGGAATGTTAACGATGGTATAGAGAAACGACAGACACAGATAGGTGATAAACGCGTAAATCAGCTTACCGGTGGTGCCGAAATCGGGCACGTAGAAGGCCAGAATACACAGCAGCCCAAAAGGTACCGCGCCAATCAACAAGTACGGACGACAGCGACCCCAGCGGGTGGTGGTGTTGTCGATAACCAGCCCCATCAGTACGTCGGCAACGCCATCCACCAGACGCGTGACGAGGAACATCAGGCCGACGTAATAGGCGGGCAGGCCCATCACGTCGGTGTAAAAGAACATCAGATAAAGAGAAATCATCTGCCACACGAGGTTGCAGGAGAGGTCAGCGATGCCGTAGCCAACGCGCTGCCGCCACAGGGTAAAAGTTGTTTCTGCCATAAAATGAACTCGCTTATCGTTGTTGTTAAAGTCCGTACTGGCGAATAAACCAGGCCGGGGTACAGCTCCACGCATGGCAATAACTGTTTATCAGTTTGCTGTCATAAGGGGAAAACTCAGGGCGCGCCGGGTCAAAAATTTCCCAAAAGGTGTCAGCGCCGTAATCGACCATTGCGCCCCAGTAGGCCTTGATCTGCGCAATTGCCTCGTCGCGCATACCGCACTGCAAGAGAGCGGCGATATAGTGGTGGCGCAGATAGGGCGTGTTCATAGCGATCGCGGGGGGATTTTTCTCCAGGTTGCGCATAATCTCCTGGCGCTGCTGAGGAGTTCCGACTTCCGCCAGCACCAGCCAGATTTGCGATGCCCAGGAAACCTGCCGCTGCTGGCCGCTAACGTAAAAGCCTTGCTGTTCGTCCCATAACGTATCGAGCGCTGCGGCTTTGAGCTGTTGCAGGCAGGTGCGATAGCTCGCCGCCCGTTCAGGTTCAAAACGTTCCGCCAGCCAGATGGCACGTTGCAGGCAGTAAATCAGCACCCCTTGCGCGGAAGCCTGTTTATTCAACGATGCCTGCCAGTCGATAAACACCCACCAGTCGTCGCTATCGCGCACAAGGCCTGAGTCGTCGCAGCGGGTTAGCGCCAGATCGATCTGACGCTTAGCCGTGGGCCACAGCTCGCGTGCCGTTTGAAGATCTTCGGCGCTTTGCAGATAGTTGTAGAGAACATCGACAAAAAACAATGAGTAATCAAACAGGAAGGTGTCATCAGCAATGACATCCGGTTGGACGAAAACGTTGGCCGACACCATGCCATCTTCTCGGGTATGTCCGGCGAAGAGGTACAGGCAGCGGCGCACCAGGTCATGTCGGCAGAAAGTCACATCGTTGACCAGCGCCTGAAGCCGTAGATCGCCGAGCCACAGGCGGCGGTCGCGTTTGGGACCGTCCTCGAAGACTTCCTGCATGCAGTTTTGCAGGGTTAAAACGGCAATCCGGTCGATCTCTTGCAGTTGCGGATCGGCGGTGATGCTCGCTGGGCAGGTTTGGGTTGCCGAGGTCACGGCATTAACCCGAATCTGGTCGAACTGCAGGCGGAATTTGCTTGAAACAGCCTTCACCTCAACCTTCAGGTAGCGGAAGCAGTAACGGCGCGGAAGGTCGATTTCTGCGGGCAGGACATCCAGCCACAGATCCTGTTGTTGCAACCAACTGCTGCTGATCCAGCCCTGGTAATCACTGAACGGTTCGCACACTTCGCTAAGGGTTTCGCCGAAAGTGAACTGCAGATGAGCCGGAGCGTCCGGCGGGCTACCGGCGCTCTGGCAGAGAAAGTGAAGGTAGCCGACGTAGTGGCTGCCAAAATCAATAATAACGCTATCGCCGCTGGTCAGTTCGCGTTGGTAGAACGCGGCTAAGCTACTCACCGGTTCGGCGCGCCAGCCAAATAGCGCGCGGGAGTCGGCCCGGGCTTCTATCACGGCGACAGGCGGGTGTAGTTCGCTGCGCAGCGCGGGCCGCAACGCCTCGGCGGTGCGTAAAAAATCCTGGTGACGGGTCATCTTGACCTGAGCGTTATGTTGGATAGCCTGTGACATACTGCGTCCTCTGTGTTTATTTGAGCGCAGCATAAGATGCCGCTGCCTGCGGCAACCACTCTGGCAATGCCAAAGCGTTTGAGAAAATGGCAATGATGATGGGATGGGGAGGTTGGCGATCACAATTCCATAAATCTTGCTCGTGGCGGCTACTAAAATGCATTATCTTGCCCCTGCGCCGTATGCCATTTTGGACTTGATAAATGATGATGTTGACCGTTGAGTATTATTTCGCCCATCCGCAGGATAAGCTGGGTATGTACGCCAGCGACCCGGAAGATAATAGCCATGAGCATAGTCACGAGTTTGCTGAACTGGTGATCGTTGAAGAGGGACACGGTTTACACGTTATTAATGGCCGACCATTATATATTCAACAGGGCGATGTTTTTTACGTTCAACCGGGTGACGTACATTATTATGATGAGCTGGGGACGCTGAAGTTAATTAACGTGTTGATTAACCCTTTAGCGGAATTTCAGTATTTACAACATCTCGATGGCTTATTGCAGACATTCTCAGCACAACAGGCCTCTTGCTACGGTTGGCTGGCCCCGGATACCCGCCATATCTGCCGGGAGCTGGTTGAGAAGATATTCTCAGCTGAATGCCTGCTGGCTGAAAATAGCGCACTGCGCGAAGCTGCTTTTTTCCAGCTGGTGACTACGATTCTGCATGCGGAATCTGAAGCAGAATATAGTAATACAAAGTATAAACTGCATAAGCTACTCACCTGGCTACAGGAGCACTGTTTCGAGGAACATAACTGGCAGCAGCTGGCGGAGAAATTTCATCTGACCACGCGAACGGCTTTTCGCCATATTAAAGAGGCCACCGGGCTGACACCGGACAATTATTTAAAACGCCTGCGTTTAGTTTCGGCACGCGTAAAATTACGCGAAACCGATATGACGATTACAGAAGTGTCTTATTTATGCGGCTTCGCAAACAGCAATCACTTTACCACCTTATATAAAAAGGTTTTTGGCCTGACCCCCAGCGAGGATCGACGTCGTCTGCTGCGCTGAGGGGCAGCGGTCATTTTAGCGGCACATTTTGTTCCTTTGCCCATTTGCGCAAACGACCACAGGCGTTGGCATAAGGTGACGAGGTGTTGAAGGAGATCATCCGCCCCAGCGTCCATTTGCCATACCACGGTTGGCCGTAAAGCGTGTTGTCATCCCGCGCTTCGATGCAGGTGACAATCTGCTGTTTCGCCTGATGCAGGGCAGTAAGCAGAGCAGGGTAATCCAGCGGTGGATAATCGGCATAGAACTTCTGTGCCAGCAGTCCGAGCTGGTTCCATTTAAAGCCGGTTTCCGGGAAGTCGATAGGCTGCCGGGTTTCGTCAAAAGTTATCCATTTGAGCACCAGTTCATTCCATCCCAGCAGATAGCAGACCAGATCGCGAACGCTCATCATTGTCCCCTTCGCGTGACCAGCCAGGGTCTTTTCGTTCGTTTTATTTTCGGGAATATGTGACAGGTAACCAGCCAGTTTTGCGAAGTTTTTCTCGATGGCTGCCAGTAGCTGATCCTGGGTTTGCGGTACGCTCATAGCGAGTTCCTTTCTAAGTGATTTGATTCCCGGAGGCGAAGCTGCGCATCTGTCCGGGCTACCCGTCTTCAGCCATCTGCGAACCGGTAGCCCGGGTAGGTGCTTGGCGCCGCCCTGGGGGGAAGCGCGCAGAGAATCAACCCAGCGCGTTCAGATGCTCTTCCAGACTACCGGTGTTCGCGGCGGCATTGATATGTTCAAAATAATCATACCAGCCGCTGGCGGCGATACCAGCCAACAGCGCATCGCGGGCCTGAGCGTCGGGAAAACGCCAGATGCCTAAAAAACGGTGTGGGGAGGCTTTATCGATAGCGGTATCGTTCTGCGCCAGCGTCAGGAGTTCGACGCCCCATTGCGCGAGGCCGCTCATCCCAGACTGAATGCCATTGATAAACTGCTGACGCTGCTCCACAGACAGCGCGTGCCAGGCGGAGTTAGGGGTATAAAGTTCGACTAAATAGTGAGACATAACGGGTGACTCCTTTGGGTTGATATCCAGATCATGAGAGACATTTTCCTGCCAGCGTACCGGCGGCGACTTTCGCCAACAGTTCGGATAGCTGGATGCGTTCCTGCGCTGAGAGATGGCTGAATAAGCCAGCAATCCACCGGCCGTGCTGGGCGAAGACGCTGCCGATAAGCTGCTTGCCCTCAGGGGTTAATGCGATACGCATGGCCCGGCCATCAAGAGGGTCGGCGTGGCGCTTAATTAACTGGTCACGCTCAAGGCCGTTAAGCAGCCCGGTAATGGTTGCCCGGGTGACGCCTGCTTTTTCCGCCAACACGTTGGGAGCGAGGCCGTCGGTTGCGGCATCGAGCAAAAACAGCAGCACGAAACGTCCCTCGGATAATCCCCACGGAGCCAGCAGCGTTGCGCAATCGCGGTCGATGGCAGCCGCTAACGACAGAGTTTGAAAACAGAGGCGGATATTGTCGACGTCAGCAAGCTGATGACGCTCGGCCTCCTGCAGCAGCGAAAGGTATTTTTGTTCAAGTTCCATATCAGCCTCAGTCATATAGTATTGTGCCTAACTATATGGCTGAAACGATAGACGATCAAGCGAAAATGTGGAGATTGATGACAAACCTGGCCTGAACGCCGAGCCTGATTTTGCCTGATGGCGGCTGACGCCATACCCGGCCTTGAACATTTCCCGGAGGCGATGCTGCGCATCTGTCCGGGCTACCCGTCTTCAGACGTCTGCGA
>NZ_JAPUEW010000088.1:0-38784 GCF_027492335.1 Klebsiella sp.
GGCGACTTTCTGCTGACTTTCACCCTGTGAATTCTGCGTTTTCAGCGCGGCAATCTGCGCCGACAGCGTGCGGGTAGTCTCATCCAGCTTTTTCTGCGCTGCATCAGCAGCCACACTCAACTCAGCATTCTTTTTCGTCAACGCGCTGATGGTATTTTTCTGTCCATTTTCACTTTGCGCATTCTGTGCTCTTAGAGCACTCTGCGTTTTTAGCGCAGCAATCTGCACCGACAGCGTGCGAGTCGTGTCATCCAACTTTTTCTGCGCGGCCTCGACAGCAGCGGTCAGCTCGGCATTCTTTTTCGTCAAAGCGTCAAGGGTGGTTTTATGGGCGCTGTCCTGTGGAGCAATCTGTGCTTTCAGCACCGCGATCTGTGCAGACAGCTCACGCGTCGTTTCATCCCGTTTTTTCTCAGCCGCTTTCGCCGCAGCGCTCAGTTCTGCATTCTGTTTCTTAAGGGCATTTATCGAAGCTTCAGTTTTATTATTCTGATTTATTTTCTTTCTGGCTGTTTCCTGCTTCAGAGGCACTTTTTTACTGCGATTATCTTTCTCTTGATTAACCGAAGTTGATTCTTCTGAGGCCGACGGATTTTTTATTTCGAGTTTCGATATACTATCAAGGAAATCTCCCCCCTCAGAATGAGCAGGGAGAACAACAAAAAGGGTAGAGAGAGCCAATACAATCGCCAGAGTGCTAAGATCGTATATATTCAGTTTCCCCTTGCGGTATGTCATCTGGCCAGCCCATTGCTAAGTTCAGATTTTCTTGCCCGGGCTTCAAACTCTTTAATTAATTTCTGGGAAATGCTATTACACTTATCGTTGATCTTATATTCAAAAAGCGGAGTAATTGTTGATTTTACGCTGGCCGACGTTTGGCCTGAAACAGAAGCATAAAACTTAGCATCGCTGATCAAACCATACAACTCGCTTGAGTCCTTCTGAAACTTACTATCTAGCTTAACCAGAGCATCCGCATCCTGGATACACTGCTGTAAAGCAGGAACCTGGGCGGGCTGTTCATTTTGGCTAACTTCCTTTTTTATTAATGCACTATCTGTTTTTTTTATATTAGCGCACCCCTGCAACAGGCCAATCGAAATGCAGATCAACATCAATAAGCTATTTCTCATCATTTTTATAATCCGTTAGATAAAATAATTCAAAAATATATCAATCGATTCCAGCAGAAAAAAATTCAATAGACAATGCTATTAGTCGAATTTAATACCAATTCGGATAAAACACACAATTTGATTATTTTTTAACCACAAAAGAGATAGGAATAATCCTGGTACAATGCGATATTTACATCCAATAACTTTCTTAAAGGCAAAGACGAAATAGCGGATTATCTTTTTTATTCCTGATATAAATCGGCAATTTCGCAAAACAAATTAGACCAGGCTCTTTCTAAAGAGCCCCATACGTTACTCACTCCACTTCGGTCTGGCCACCGTATTCTTCTTCAGGAGATTACGGAACTCCTTCAAGTAGGGTTCATTACTGCGCCCACGTTTGCATATCGCCGAGAAAGGTGATTGAAAGCCAAACTCATTGGGCAACAGCACCCGCAGGCGATTCTCTTTAATCCACGGCCAGGCATAGTGTTCAGGAAGATAACCGATATATTTTCCGGACAAAATCAGCAGCAGCTGCGCATCAACGGTCTCAACCGTAGCGCTGCCCTTACTGAACCCGCGCCGCCTGAGATCGCTGGTGTTCCAGTAGCTGCGCGTCACCAGCGGACACTGGCTAATCAGATCTTTGTCCAATTGCCTGCTGAAGAACATCGGATGCAGATCGCTGCAGTAGAGCCAGTGCTGCTCCCGGTAAAGCGGTTCGCTGATGATGTTATGCACCCGCGAGTTATAGCTACCGATGGCGAGATCGATATGGTTATTCAGTACGCCATTAAGCTGTTCCGCCGGGGTACGGATAATCAGTTTGATATGCACATGAGGAAACTTATCGCTAAAGCTGCGCAGCACCACCGGCAGCGATAGTGCGGTTTCGGTTTCGATGGAGTCGAGGGTTGAGATACAAATCGTCCCGCTGTGCTCACCCTTCAGCAGCGCCGACTGCCGCTCCAGCTCGTTTAGTTCGCTCAACACGCGGATCGCTTGCTGTAAAAAATGCTGCCCTTTCTCGGTCAGAGCAAAGCCGCCGCGCCCGCGCTGGCACAGGCTAAAACCAAGTTGTCCCTCCAGCTGCGACATCGCATTGCTGATCGCGGAAACAGAAATCCCCAGCTCCTGCTGGGCCCGGTTATAGCTCTCAAGGCGGGCCACCGCTTCAAAAATCTGTAGCTGTCGAATGTTAAGCGTCGCGTCGTTCAGCATGGCGTTTAGTTCACTAATAAATGAACTAAGTATTTGCGGTAGACGATTTAAAGTCCAGCACATCTTTCGCACTATCCCTCCTGTTGAGTTTTGTCTGTCAGATTCAGGAGCTGAAATGGATAACGTCTTTCATCAACCACAAGGTGGCAATGAAATGCCGCGCTTTGGCGGTCGCGCAACGATGATGCGCCTACCATTTATCGAAGATTTACAGGGGCTTGATGCAGCATTTGTCGGCATCCCATTGGATATTGGGACTTCCCAACGTTCCGGGACACGCTACGGGCCGCGCTATATTCGTACCGAGTCGGTCATGATTCGTCCGTACAACATGGCAACCGGCGCGGCGCCTTTTGAGTCGCTGTCGGTGGCAGATATCGGCGATGTACCGATTAACACCTACAGTCTGCTCAAATCGGTGCAGATCATCGAGGATTACTACACTGGTTTAAATAGTTTTCCGCTGATCCCCCTGACCCTGGGGGGCGACCATACCATCACCCTGCCGATTCTGCGCGCCCTGACCAAAAAGCATGGCCCGGTTGGGCTAATTCATGTCGATGCCCACACGGACACCAACGATGAAATGTTCGGTGAAAAAATCGCTCACGGTACCACCTTCCGCCGCGCCGTCGAAGAAGGCCTGCTGGACCTCAAACGTGTTGTCCAGATAGGCCAGCGCGCCCAGGGCTATGCCGCCGGTGACTTCCAGTGGGGCGTCGATCAGGGCTTTCGTCTGGTCCAGGCGGAGAAGTGCTGGCACAAATCCCTGACGCCGCTGATGGCCGAAGTTCGTCAGCAAATGGGCGATGGCCCGGTTTATCTCAGTTTTGATATCGATAGTCTTGACCCGATCTGGGCGCCAGGAACCGGCACCCCGGAAGTTGGCGGTCTGACGTCAATCCAGGCGCTGGAGATTGTCCGCGGCTGCCGTGGCCTGAACCTGATTGGCTGTGACCTCGTCGAGGTGTCGCCCCCCTACGACGTCAGCGGCAACACTTCCCAACTGGCCGCCAACCTGCTGTACGAAATGCTCTGTGTTCTCCCGGGCGTGAAATACGAATAGAGGATCAACCATGCAGCTCAACGTCTTTCGCACGCTATGGGGCGTCACCTCCCCGTGGCAGCAAACGGTTAGCGAACTCAAAAGCGTCGGCTGCTGCGGCATTGAAGCACGGGTTCCGCTCACAGTAGAAGATCAGCAGACGCTGGCCCGGCGCCTCGAAGAATCGGCACTTGAGTATATCGCCATCGTATTCAGCGGCGGCGGCGTTATCCCTGCCCAGGCCGAAACGCCAGAGCAGCACCTGGAACGGTTAAAAGAACGCTTTACGGCAGCGAAAGCGCTCAATCCGCGCTTCGTCAACCTGCTGGCCGGTAACGACCGCTGGCCGTTGGCGCAGCAGGTCGATTTTCTCGGTAAAGTTCACGAACTGGCCGCCGATTATGAGCTGACCTGCAGTTTCGAAACCCATCGCGCCACGTCGCTATATAGCCCGTGGCTGACGCTGGAAATCATTCAGCAGCTACCGCAACTGCGCTTTACCGCCGATATCAGCCACTGGATTGTGGTGAGCGAACGCCTGCTGGATGACCCCTGCGATGACTTCAGCGCGTTTATCGAACGGGTACACCATATTCAGGCTCGCGCCGGATATGACCAGGGCCCGCAGGTACCGCATCCGGCAGCACCGGAGTATCAGGCAGCCCTGCAGTTCCAACAGCGTTTCTGGCAGCAAATCTGGCAGTCACAGCGCCAGCGCGGCTACCAGCAAACCACGCTCACGCCGGAATTTGGCCCCGATGGCTACCTGCACCACCTGCCGTTTACCAACGTTCCAGTGGCCAACTTATGGTCGCTGAACGCCTGGATGGCGCAGCATGAACAGCAGCATTTTGTTGAATTTACTTCGCTCACTCAATAAGGAACGGTAGAAATGACCGCCGCAAAAAGTTCTTTCACTGAATTACCGACTATCGATATCAGCGACCTGACCTGCGACGATCTCGCTAAGCGCCAGGCGGTGGCCGACACTATCGGCCAGGCCGCCCGCGAGGTTGGTTTTTTCTACATTACCGGCCACGGTATTGCGCCAGAACTGATCGCCGGGATCCGCGACGCTGCAAAACAGATTTTCGCTCTGCCTATGGAGCGCAAGATGGCGTACTACATCGGTCAGTCGAAAAGTCATAAAGGCTACGTCCCCGAGGGGGAAGAGATCTACGGCTCCGGCAAGCCCGATCATAAAGAAGCATTCGATATCGGCTTTCAGGCCGCTGACGATCACCCTTTCGTTATCGCCAAAACGCCGTTGATTGGCGCCAACGAATGGCCGGATATCCCGGAGTTTAAATCCCGGGTGCTGGCTTACTATGAAGCGGTGTTCGCCCTTGGACATCGCCTGTTTGACGCCTTCGCTCTCGCCCTTGGCCTGCCGGAAGGCTATTTCCAGTCGATGGTCACCTGCCCGCCCTCGAAGCTGCGCCTGATCCACTACCCCTTTGACGCCAGCGCCGAAGATGTTCCCGGTATTGGTGCACATACCGACTACGAGTGCTTCACCCTGCTGCTCGCCGACCAACCTGGCCTTGAAGTGCTTAATGAAGATAGTGACTGGATCGATGCTCCACCGCTGAAGAACGCGACCGGAGAAGAAGCTTTCGTGATTAATATCGGCGACATGCTGGAAGTCCTGAGCGCTGGCACATTTGTTGCAACAGCACACCGCGTACGCAAGGTGCCGCAGGAACGCTACTCGTTCCCGCTGTTTTTCGCCTGCGACTACCATACGCTGATCCGCCCGCTGCCGGGTTTCCTTGAGGCAGGTGAAGCCAGTGAGTATCAAGAACTGAGCATTGGTGAGCATATGTGGAGCCAGGCGTTGCAGACCTATCGCTACCTGCGCGAAAAAGTCACCCGAGGCGAGCTCCAGCTCCCCGAACGCGCACGCGGCACCAACACCTTTGGTCATCTGAAAAAACAAGCACAGCAAAAATCCGTTAATAACCCGTGAGGATAACTGATGAAAAAAACGCTAAAAAAAATCTCGCGCCGTGTGGCTTTATCCATCGCCGTCACCGCTTGTTTTTCACCGTTAACCCAGGCCGCAGAGCTGCTGACCGATGGCGTATTCAAAGTCGGGATGGAGGTGACCTATCCACCTTTTGAGTCTTACGACAGCAATAACAACATCGTGGGGATCGACCCGGAATTTGCGGCGCTGATCGCCGAACAGCTGAAAGCCAAACCGCAGCTTATTGACACGAAGTTCACCAGCCTGATTTTAGGCATTGGTAAAAAATACGATGCGGTGATTTCCGGCATGTACGTGACTCCTGAGCGGCAGAAACAGGCGGATGCCATCCCTTACGCATTATCCGGCGCGTCAATTATTGCGCTGAAAAACAGCCCCATTCAGCCAAAAACAGAAGATGAATTATGCGGCGTGAAGGTTGGTCTGCAGGCGGGTACCGCCTGGGTTTCCAGTCTGAAAACCCACTCCGACGAGTATTGTCTGAAAAACGGCAAACCGGCGATTAGCATTCAGGAATTCCCGACGGCACCAGAAGCCTCACAAGCACTGATGTCGAAAAACATCAATGCCCAGTTAGAAATCGCCCCGGCGGCGCAAATTATCGTTGAGAAAAGCCGCGGTCGCCTGGCAATCAGCTCCAGCCGTCTGGTTTATCCGTTACCGCTGGGTATTTACGTCGCCAAAGGCAACACCGAACTGGCCGAGGCCATTAAATCAACGTTAGCCACCCTTAAAGCCAACGGCAAATATGACGCCATCATCAAGAAATACAACTTAGAAAGCATCAATTAATACAATAAAGAAACAGGAGTCGGTATGGAGTTCGATTGGGGATACTTTTTCTCATTATTTAGCGTTGGGGCATTCTGGCAAGCGTGCGTAACCGTTGTTGTCGTCAGTTCATTGTCCTGGTTTATTGGCCTGATATTAGGTTTTCTTTTAGCCTGCGCCAAACTCTCCGGCCCGCGCTGGCTAAAGGTTCCCGTCGAACTCTATATTTGGTTTTTCCGCAGCGTACCGCTGATGGTATTACTGGTCTTTGTCTATAACTTACCGCAGCTATTTCCGGCCACCCAACCGCTGCTCGGCATTCCGTTTATTGCCGGACTGGTGTCGATGACGGTAACCGAAGCGGCCTATATGGCGGAGATCCATCGCGGCGGCCTGCTTTCCGTCGCCAAAGGGCAAAGCGAAGCCGGGCACGCATTAAGCTTTAGCTTTATCGGTATTCAGCGCTTAATTATTATCCCGCAGGCGTTTCGCATTTCGCTGCCTACGCTGATAAACGAATATATCACCATCATTAAACTCAGCTCGATTCTGTCGGTCATTTCACTGCCGGAGCTGCTGTTGACGGGCCAGCGCCTGTACGCGCAGAACTTCCTCGTCATGGAGACGCTGCTGGCGGTCGCCGTCTATTACGTCATGGTGGTCACGGTCTTTACCTGGCTGTTCCGGGCGCTGGAAAACCTGCTGGATATCCAGCGCAAGCGCCCACAGACGCTCAATGACAACGAATGCGAAACCCTGCGCCAGAATCTGACACCGCCGGTGCAGGCGCAAAAATCGCAGCCCACCAGCGGCAACCCACCGGCCCTGGATTTACGCGCCATCGAAAAATCCTGGGGCCAGCACCACGTGCTAAAAGGCATCGATCTGAAGGTCGAAAACGGCGAGGTGATCAGCATCATCGGCCCATCCGGGTCCGGCAAAACGACCCTGATTCGCACCATTAATGCCCTTGAAAGCATCGATGCCGGAGAAATCATTCTTTACGGCGAGGATTATCTGAAAGGCGCATCCATTGTTGATAAACAGCAAATGCGCGCGGGCGTGCGCCGCATCGGCATGGTGTTCCAGGGCTTCAACCTGTTTCCCCATCGTACGGTGCTCGATAACGTAATGCTCGCCCCGCTCTATCACAAGCTGCTCGACCGCCCTGTAGCCCGGGAGCAGGCGCTGTGGCTACTGGACCGCGTCGGTCTGCTGGCTCACGCCGAAAAATACCCGTACCAGCTCTCCGGCGGCCAGCAACAGCGCGTGGCCATCGCCCGCGCTCTGGCGCTTAAACCGGACATTATGCTGTTTGATGAACCCACATCAGCGCTGGATCCTGAACTGGTTGGCGAAGTGCTGAAAGTCATTCAGTCCCTGGCCCGTGAAGGGATGACGATGATTATCGTGACTCACGAGATGGACTTTGCCTTATCGATTTCTGACCGGGTAGTGATGATGGAAAACGGCGTGGTGCAAAGCGATATGCCACCGCAGCGCATTCGCAACGATGTCGCCGATCCGTCCCTGACCCGCATTCGTGAATTTATGGGAGTGCAATAAATGGCAACTGAACTGGAGCTACGCCAGCAGCTGGCCGCCGCCTATCGTCTGGCGGCGCTATTCGGCTGGGAAGACACGCTGTATACCCACTTCTCCGTGCGCCTGCCCGGCGACGGCGAGCCGCGTTTTTTGATTAACCCCTTCGGTATGATGTTTGATGAAGTGACCGCCAGCAACTTAATCGTGGTCGATATGCAGGGCAAGGTTGTCGAAGGTAGCGCTCCGGCAAACTCGGCAGGCTTTACCATTCACAGCGCGGTACATATGGCTCGCGAAGATGCCCACTGTGTGATCCACACCCATACCCTGCCGGGAATGGCGGTCGCCGCCTGTGAAGATGGGCTGCTGCAGCTTAACCAGATCAGCACCGAGTTTTATCGGCGCGTCGGCTACCACCCGTATGAAGGCGTAGCATTCGATCTCGATGAACGCGTACGGATCCAGCAGTCGCTCGGCACTAACATCGCCATGATCCTGCAAAGCCACGGCCTGCTGTCGGTCGGTCGGACCGTCGCCGATGCGTTTTACATCATGTATTACCTCAACCGTGCCTGTGAGATCCAGATGGCCACCGCGCAGCTGGCGCCGCTCAGCCCCATTCATACGATCCCTGAGCATTTAAGCCAGCACGCCTGTGAGCAGCTCATGGGGGTTGAACATGAACGCCAGCTGGTGTGGCAGGCGTGGCTACGCCGCCTCGATCGTCTTGATACTTCATATAAAAGCTAATGCCTATGACTCAGTTAACCATCGTCGTGGATTGTAATGATCCTCAGTACGCCCAGGAAATTTGCGCCGCGTTCGCGCTGTTTCCGGAAGTAAAAGCGGTTCTGCCAGAGGACCCCGCCGCCCGCGAGGCGCAATATGCCAGCTGCTGGTTTCCTGACCCACAACTGCTGGCCCGCTCGCCTGAGCTGAAACTGATCCAGGCCGCGTCTGCTGGCGTCGACCATTTACCCGCCAGCGTTTTTGCCAGCAACGTTCCGCTCTGCCGGGTGGTTGACGAGGATTTTCGCTACGGCATGTTTGAATACGCTCTGTGGGGCGTGCTGTGGTTCCAGCGCAGTTTTGACCGGGCGCTGGCCCACCAGCGCGAAAGAACGTGGAAGATTTATCCGCAGCGAGCGGCGGCTGATTATCACGTTGGCGTCATGGGCCTCGGCGAAATTGGCGGCTATATCGCCGCGCAGCTTGCCGGATTGGGGTATAAGGTTTCCGGTTGGGCGCGGAGCGAAAAATCCCTTGCAGGCGTGCGTTGTTATCACGGAGATGCTCAGGCTGGCGAATTTCTTGGCCAACTGGATGCGCTGATCAACGTCCTGCCGTTAACGGAGCAGACGCGAGGCATCCTTGCCCACCCTTTACTGGAGCAACTACCTGACGGTGCAGCGCTGATTAACTGCGGACGCGGCGAGCATATGGTGAATCAGGACGTGCTTGAAGCACTGGAGAACGGCAAGTTGTCCGGTGCGGTGCTGGACGTGTTCCCTGTAGAACCCTTGCCGCAGGACGACCCGCTATGGCAGCATCCGCAGGTGCTTATCACGCCGCATATGGCCTCTATCGCGCAGACGGAGGTGATTGCTCGCCAGCTACTGGACAACATTCAGCGCCTGCACCAGGCGCTGCCGCTGAAAAATCTTGTTAACAAACAGAGCGGTTATTAATCCCGAAAACGTCAATAGCCTCATATCCGCTGCTACGCTTAATGGTCTGTCCGACAAAAAATAAGGCTATCAGCATGAATATTGATTTATCGGGGAAAGTCGCACTGGTCACCGCCTCTACCGGCGGTATTGGTTTCGCCATCGCCACAGGTCTGGCGGCCAGCGGCGCGGAAGTGATAATTAATGGTCGCAGCGAGCGTAGCGTGAGCGCGGCCATCGCCCGTTTACAGAATGAGGTTCCCGACGCGAAACTACGCCCGGCGATTGCCGATCTCAGCAGCGCTGAAGGCGTCAATCAGCTGGTGCAGGCTGTTAATGGAGTCGACATTCTGGTCAATAACGCCGGTATTTACGGCCCGCAGGATTTCTATGCAACCGATGATGCGACCTGGGAAAACTACTGGCAGACCAACGTGATGTCAGGGGTACGTCTTTCTCGCGCCCTGCTACCGGCGATGGTGCAGAAAGGCTGGGGCCGGGTAGTGTTTATCTCTTCGGAATCGGCGCGTAATATTCCGGCGGATATGATTCATTACGGCGTGACAAAAACCGCTCAGCTGTCGCTGGCCCGCGGGCTGGCGAAGTTTGTCGCCGGTAGCGGCGTCACCGTCAACAGCGTGCTGCCGGGGCCAACTATCTCTGATGGCTTTGCTGAGATGATGAAAGATGAAGTCGCGAAAACCGGGAAATCGCTGGAGCAGCTGGCAAAAGAGTTCGTGATGGCGAACCGTCCAGGCTCGGTAATTCAACGTGCGGCCACGGTGGAAGAAGTCGCCAATATGGTGGTTTACGTCTGCTCGACTCAGGCTTCAGCAACGTCAGGCGCGGCGCTACGCGTGGATGGCGGCGTGGTGGATGATATCGTCTGATAAGCAGCGCCCGGCCGCTGGTTAGCGGTCGGGCGTTTTAGATGGCTCTTTAACGCTGGTCATTTCGTACTTGCCTTCCGGATCCATGGCGTTCACCGCTTTTTGCAGCTCCGCCAGAGCAAACTTAAGCGAAGCGACCTCTTCACGCAGCGCCTGCACTTCTTGCTCCTGAGTCACCGCACGGTTGGTTTTCGGAAAAGCTTCGAAGACATCTTCTTCGAGGAACATACGAACCTGACGATTATCTACATTCACCAACTGATATTTCAGCCGGCCACTGTTGATTGCGTTATAGATAGTTTTACGACTGACCATCGCTAACTCTATGACGTCGCTGATTCGTAACATCTTGTCCCTCGTCGGTTGCGGCTTCACCGTATTGAGCTCATCATTTCATCTTACTGCGTGACGACGGCATCGGTGAACACTTTTGCAATCTCCTCTGGCGTCATTTTCACGATATCGTTAACTCGATCGCGATCGGCCAATAATGCGAACAAGGATTGAATAATTGCCACTTTTTCGCAAGTTTTATCAATCGCCATCATCACGACTATCTGCGGGACAACGCTCTCTTCAGGCTCGTCGGTACGCTGAAATTCAACCCCCGCCAGGTTAATGCCGATTGCAAAACCGGTCTGGTTAACATGCTCAAACTCGGTATGCGGAATGGCGACGCTATGGGTCTCCATAAATATCCCGGTGGGATAGACTTTTTCCCGTTCAAGTACCCCATCGGCAAAACTTGGTTTAACCAGTCCGTCGGCCTGCAGGCTATCTGCCAGTCGGGTTAACAAAACCGTCCGACTCACGTTCCCGGTAAACTTCACCACCCGCTGTGCGCTAAACATCATTTTCCGGCCTCCACGCTCACTTCTGCTGCCGCTTGCTCATTCTCCTGCGCCAGCTTACGGCGGTTCCACAACACCAGCACGATGGTGCACAGCGTCAGGATACCCACACCGATCTCTTTGAGGTGGAAGCTCTGGATAATCGCCCACGGCAGCATCGCCCCGGCATAATCCACGCTGCTAATACTGGTGGTCCCCTGCGGCAGCGAGAAGCCGGTGCTCACCGCGGTGCTGGTGACAATCGGCGCCAGGCTGGTACCAATCAACAGCGCCAGACTTAAGGTTAACAGCCCGGTCAGTAGCGTACGGAACATATCACCGCGACAAACTGCCGTCACCAGCACGAAGGCGAACGGTAATCCGGTAAGGGACGCGAACGGCAGGAACTGGTTGCCCGGAATAATCGCCGCCAGTACCAGCATCACCGGGATCATCAGCATCGATACGGACAGCGTCACCGGGTGCCCAACGCTCACGGCTGAATCCAGGCCGATAGCGATTTTACCGAATGAACCGGCACGTGACTGAGCTATCTCCTGAATACGTTCGCTAATCGGATAGACCCCTTCCATCAGCATTTTCGCCATCCGCGGAATAATGGTCATGACCGCCGCCATGGTAATTGCGGTTTGCAGAATAGCTTTCACTTCGATACCCGCGATAATACCCAACAGTGCGCCGATAATTGCCCCCAGAGAGGCCGGATCGCCGAGAATAGATAATCTTTTCTGGATAACTTCGGTATCAATTTTGATATCGCGAATAACCGGGATGCGGTCAACAATGGCATTCACCAACCACGCGGCCGGGACAAATGATGCGGAAAAACCGTGCGGTACCGAAATAGAAGGCAGATTCAGGTATTTCTCGACATCACCACTGGTACGGTCAGCGATCACCATCGTAATTATACAGTTGATACCGGCAGCAAATATCCCCAGCCACAGGCTGTCGGTAATAATCGTCACCAGAGAACCGGTAAAAGCATGATGCCACAGGTTCCAGATATCCACGTTCAGTACCCGCGTGGTTTTGGTGTACAACATCAGAACGTTAATCGCGACGCACACCGGAATCACCAGCGCGCCGACCCGGGTCCCCATCGCTACCGCTGCGGCGGCAGGCCAGCCCACGTCCAGTACGTTGAGATTCAGACCAAAACGCTCCACCAGCGCATGGCTCACCGGGGTCAGGGAATCGATCATCAGATTAACGGTAATGCTTAAGCCGATAAAACCAATACCAACCATTAAACCGGCTTTTAATGCTTTGCTCAGCGACAGGCGTAATATCAAACCGAGGAGCATAAATATTAGCGGCATCATGACCGATGCCCCTAAACCTACAATGTAATCAACAATAAACATGGCTTAACCCTCGGCGAGAATTAATTCTTTGACGCTGCTGAAAACTTTATCAGTACCCATACCGGTTAATAGCGGTAGAGCGTTAACAACGGGAATAGAAAGCGCAACCGGTGAAGTGGAAACAATAAAATCTACATCGTCGCGGGTTTTGGCTTCAGCCACGGTTCCCTGGGAAATACGCACTTTATCGAGAATATTCTCTTTTTTCAGGAAGTCCTGGAGCTTATTTAACGCAACGGTACTGGTCGCAACACCGGCGCCGCAGCAAATCATCATGTGTTTCATGAGCAATCCTCTCTGTTTTGGTGAGAGGAATTAAAGCATGCAGAGAAGATATGAATTGTGATCAGTGTGTAATTTTACACACTGAGTACACAATGAATTGTAGGGTAAAAAGTAAGACATTGATAAGTAGTGATTTTAAATCATACCAAACGGTTTAATCACGCTAAAAATGTGATAAGCATCTCATTACAGTGTCCGTTCATCTGTATATTTTAGATTTTTTACACACTACTGCACCGTGTCATCGGTGATGCCGTATACCGCATATTTTTTCAGCAAGGCGCTGTACTCACCATTTTCACGCAGGGTTTTCAGTGCGGAGGTCAACTGTTGCGTCAGCGCCTGGTTGCCCTTCTTGATGTAAATACCCAGCGTTTGCGGATATATCGTCTGCGGAGAACTGACCTTCAGTCGCCCTTTGCTGCGTTGGGTGAACAGGCTTACCACACCCGCAATATCTACCTGAGCCTGAATATTGCCGGAGAGCAGTGCCTGCAGCGTCTCCGGCGCGGTCGGGAACTCTTTAATCTCAATCGCCCCTTTACCCTGCGCCTGGCAATAGCTCGCCGAAAGCTCATGCAGCTTTTTCACCCACGATGTACCCTGCTGTAGCCCAATGGTTAAACCACAAAGTTCGTTTTCCGTTTGCGGCGCAACTTTGCTATCGCTGCGCACCATAATATAGGCCCCCGTTTTAGCATAAGGGATCGCATCCGCCTGCTGGGTACGCTCCGCAGTGATATAGAGCGCGGAGATGACCGCATCCTGACGTCCCCCGCTCAGGCCGAGGATCAGGCTGCTAAATTTGGTATCCACCAACTGTAGCGTCAGGCCCGCTTTTTGGCTTAATAACGCCGCCAGTTCAGCATCAAAACCGACGATTTTGTCATCCTGCCAGGATTCAAAAGGTGGGTAAGCGACTTCCATCGCTATTTTCAGTTTTCCCGGCGACAGAGTCGCATCCGCCGCATTAGCCGCCGTAACAAGTCCTGATGCCAGAACCAACGCAGTGGCGAGATAGCGCAATGAGAGATTTCTTTTCATCATAATTCTCCGCTGTTATTGAGAAATACGCCGATGATGGGCATCGGCAAGCTGGCACAGAAGTTCAAACATCATGGTCGCGCCGGTCAGACTAGTGAGATTGCCCTGGTCAAAGGGCGGCGAGACTTCCACCACGTCGGCACCAATCAGATTCAATCCAGCAAGCTGACGAACGCAGCGCTGAGCCTGCAACGTAGTCATACCGCCAATTTCCGGCGTTCCGGTACCGGGCGCATAGACCGGATCCAGCACATCGATATCGAAGCTGATATAGGTAGGCTGCTCGCCAACAATCTCACGCGCCCTCTGCATCACCTTGTCGATACCCAACTCGTCCACCTGCTCCATACGGATGATGGTGATACCGTTCTCCTCCGCCCAGCGGTGCTCATCGGCGGAAAACAGTGCTCCGCGGATGCCGATTTGCACCGTGCGTTGCGGGTCGAGAACGCCTTCTTCTACCGCACGACGAAACGGAGTACCGTGGGTAAAGCGCTCGCCGCCGAAATAGCTGTCGTTAGTATCCGAGTGGGCATCAAAATGGATCATCCCCAACGCCTTATCCCGTCCGAGCGCCCGTAAAATCGGCAGCGTAGTGAGATGATCGCCGCCAGCCGTTAGAGGCATCACCTGCAGCTCATCAAGGGCGCGATACCATGCTTCAATGCGCGCCAGGCTATCCTGCATATCTACCGGATTGATACGCACATCCCCCAGATCGCCAACGCGGGCGTAATCATAGGGAGAACGGCGGGTGGTCTGGTGGACCCGACGCACCAGGCTTGAGGCATTGCGTAGCTCGCGTGGCCCGTGGCGAGTCCCCGCGCGGTTGGTGGTTCCGCCATCCCACGGCACGCCCACCACGCCGATATCCAGATCGGCGGCCTGTGGCGCAAAAGGCAGGCGAAAAAAAGTGGGTAACCCGCTAAAACGCGGAATTTCGCCATCCTGCGGCTGCGGGTATTCATGTTCAATTAAGGATGTCATTGCTGTGTCTCCAGGGCTTTTCGAGGCGATGAAGACATACTGCTGAACGCGGATGAGAGAAAAAATAGTCAAAAGCAAAAAATTAGTTTAGAAAAACAAAAACAAACCCCGGGGCTTACAGCGGAGCATCCCCTTTATGTCAGTTGGAAAATTTCCGAATCTGCGGCTGTTACACGTTTTTATTACCGTGGCGAAATATCAGGGCTTTGCCAATGCGCAGCAGGAACTTAACCTGACCGTTTCAGCCATCAGCAACTATATGAGTGAACTGGAAGAGAAGCTCGGCATCACCCTATGTCGTCGCGGTAGAGGCGGTTTTTCTCTGACCGAAAAAGGGGAAACCGTGCTCCAGCAAAGCATCGATCTGCTGAATTCGATGGAGGATTTTGAGCGCAACACGGCGACGCTGCGCGGCGAGCAGACCGGGATTTTTAATCTTGGCGTAATTGACTCGACGATTACCGACCCGATGCTGCCGATGAGCGAAATCATCGCCACGTTTAGCGAGCGCTTCCCGCTGGTGCACATTAATTTACAGGTCAGAAGCCCGAACGCGCTTTTGCAGGGCGTACTGAATAATGAACTGGATCTCGCCGTGGGCACCTTCTCTTTACAGGCCAATAGCGTGGTGTCTCACCCACTTTATCGCGAACAAAACTGGCTCTATTGCGGTGACAAACACTCTCTATTTACCGTTAAGCACCCGACGGAAGCGCTTATTTCCGAGATGCGAATGGTCACCCGCAGCTACTGGAGCAGCAGCGATTTAGGGCGCAAAGGCTTTAAGCAGAGCGTCGCGAGCGCAGAAAGTATGGAAGCGCAGCTGATGCTGATTTTGTCCGGCAAATACGTCGGCTATCTGCCGGAACACTACGCTTTGCCCTGGGTGCAATCGCAAAAGCTGCGCGCCCTGCTGCCAACAGAATATGGCTATCAGGCTCCCTTCTCGCTGATTTTCCGCCGGGGTCGCAGCAAAGAAACCTTAATTCGCTCAATGCGAGACGCCGTGCGTGCTGGCGTTAAATCACGCAAAAATTAGGTTCGTTTCGCTGCTCGTCCGCCGACCAGCAACGCAAGCAACGCGATGACAATCGGCACCAGCGATCCCCACAGCACGGCGTTCCAGCCAAAGAGGTTCATCAGCGCACCGGAGGAGAAAGAGCCAATCATCATGACGCCGAAAACAATAAAATCATTCAGCGACTGCACCTGGGTTTTCTCTTCCGGACGATGGAAATCCATAATCTGCGCCGACGCGCCGGTAAAGCCAAAGTTCCAGCCAATACCCAACAGGATCAGCGACAGCCAGTAGTGCATTACGTCGATACCGGCCAGGCCGACCATCACCGACACCACCAGCAGAATTAACCCAGCCGCGTTAATACACCGGGCCCCGAATCGATTGATTAATTTACCGGTGAAAAATCCGGGCCCGTACATGGCAATAACGTGCCACTGAATCCCGAGGTTTGACGCCTGCTGCGAGATACCGTGCATATGCATAGAAAGCGGCGCTGCGGTCATCAGAAAGTTCATCACCATATAGGAGATTGCGCCGCTGAACACCGTGCGGGCAAAGCCCGGCTGGCTCACAATTTCGCCCAGCGGACGGCCGCCGGATTTTGCCTGCGCCACCGGCTCGGCGGTTTTTACCCCCAGCAATACCAGCGCCGATACCGCGGCCACCAGCCCCTGGGCGATAAAGGTCATCGCAAAGGTGTACGGCGGCCACAGGTTCATGGTACCTGTGACCAACATCGGCCCGATGACCCCGGCGGCCACCCCGCCGCCCATGACCAGGGAGAGCGCCCGCGCGCGGCGCTCGCCGCTGACGCCATCTGTCGCAGCAAAGCGGAACGACACCGCCACTGCCGCATAGGCTCCGCCGAAAAAGGCCGCGATACAGAACAGCCAGAATGAGCTGATAGCCACCGCCAGCGCCGCCAGTAGCCCGGTCAAAACACCGGCCCCGGTGCCGGTCATGAAGACCGTTTTACGCCCACGCTTTCTGGCCAGCGCTCCAAACGGCAAAATACAGGCCGCCATGCCCAGCACAAAAATGGTGATCGGCAGCGTCGCCAGCGTGGGATTCGGTGCAATG
Source organism: Klebsiella sp. (assembly GCF_027492335.1). NCBI lineage: Bacteria > Pseudomonadati > Pseudomonadota > Gammaproteobacteria > Enterobacterales > Enterobacteriaceae > Klebsiella > Klebsiella sp. The sequence goes on from NZ_JAPUEW010000088.1 coordinate 16,889, forward strand.
GCGTTACCCACAATTGCCCCGGTGGCGTAAAACACCACCGAGTTCGCTCCCGCCAGCGCCTGCGCCGTGGCCAGACGGACGATATTCCGGTTTTGCTGCGCGACCGGCAGCGTTATCTCAGCGCTCATTGATTTTCGTTATCCTGAATTCGTTTTTATTTATGCCAACAGTCTTGATGACATAATGAACGTAATCAGGCATTCCGACCAGCCATCACGCCGCCGTCAATATCCCATACCGCACCGGTCACCCAACCGGTACTATCGCTGAGCAGGAACGTCACGGTTTGCGCGATATCCTCAGGCGTGCCAACGCGGCCAATCGGATGGAAGCTGTCAAAGCTGTTCATCACCGCCTTCACCTCCTCTTTCTCGATAAAGCCTTCATAAATCGGCGTATGTACCACCGCCGGGGATACCGTGTTTACGCGAATACCGCTGCCACCCAGCTCAATCGCCAGGTTTTTAGTCAGCGCATGCAGCCCGGCCTTTGCCATTGAGTAGGCCGATGACGGCGTCGCGCCGATGGCCTGCTGCGCCCACATTGAGCCAATATTCACAATCGCGCCTTTGATACCAGCGGCCAGCATATTACGCACCACCTCGCGGGTGATAAAAAAGGTCGCCCGATTGAGATTCATATACACATCATAATCGGTCATTTCATGTTCAATAAACGGTTTCGGGAAGAAGACACCAGCAGCGTTAACCAGCAGGCTGATATCCCGATGCTCGGCATTGATAGTCGTCATTACCTGCTGCATACCCGCTTCAGTCATCAGGTCGGCAACGATAATATCCACCTTGCCGTAGGCCGCCAGCGCATGACGCGCCTGCTCCGCCTTCTCCTGACGATTGCCCACCAGCACCACGCTGCCGCCATTCTCAATCACCCGTTTGGCCGTCGCCAGCCCCATGCCGCTGGTCCCACCGACCACTAACAGCTTTTTCCCAGTAAATTCTGTATTCATCATTAACCTCTCCTCTCTTGATTTGCGTGGTCTAAGAATGCCTGTCTTGAGTCACGCTGACGAATGAGAAGAAATAGCGCCATAACAAAGAAAATCTATCTTGATGAGATATACTGAGGCGAAAAATGACCGAGGAATATCCACCATGCGCTCGCTTAACAGACTGAAATGGCTACATGCTTTTGAAGCCGCCGCCCGCCACGGCAGCTTTACCGGCGCGGCCCGGGAGCTGGGCGTGACGCCCGCCGCCGTCGGGCAGTTAGTCAGGGCGCTGGAAGATTGGGTCGGTCATCCGCTGCTGCACCGCGCACGCGCGGGCAAAGAACGCCTTACCCTGGTGAGCGAGGCGCAGGAAGCGCTGCAGGATATTACCCTGGGGCTGGATAAGCTGGAGAGCGGGCTGAACAAGCTTCGCGGTCGCCGGGCACGCTCCGTGGTGGTGATCACCGCCTCGCAGGTGTTGATGATGAACTGGCTGATGGAGCGCTTAAACCGCTTCTCTGAGGCTTATGAAAATATCGACCTGCGCCTCAACGTCACGGAAAAGCTGATGGATGTCTCCCACGGCGAAGCGGATTTGGGGGTACGCTGCGGACGCGGCGACTGGTCCGGCGTCGATAAGAGCTGGCTGATGGATGAAGAGGCGGTATTAGTGTGCAGCCCGCTGATTGTTCCGCCGGGGAAAATCGCCTGCGGCGACTGGCTGGCAGAGCAAAAGCTGATTCATGATGATACTCCGCACCCCGGCGCCAGCTTCCCTTCGTGGGAGGATGTGCTGACGGCAACTCAGGCCCCGGCCCCTCGCGATAGCGGTCTACATATTAATTCAACCTCGGCAGTCATTCTCGCCGCACTTAGCGGGCGCGGCGTTGCTATTGTGCGCCATGCACTGGTTAAACAGCTTCTCACCACTGGCCAGCTGGTTCAGCTACATCCCGATAACCGCTGGCCGTTGACATGGTCCTACTACATCGTAACTCCACAGCATGCCGTAATGCGCCCGGAGGTGAAGGTGTTTTATGACTGGCTGCTTAACGATGTGCTGACTGAAAATCAGGAACGCTGATATTTCGCCAGCACCACATAGAAAACCTTTAGTGCCTCAGAATTTTAGCTAGTCATGAATCCGCCACTTCTGCTTGAGTACGTTTTTGTCCTGACTCTCCAGCCACTGGTTAACCTTATCCAACAGCTGCGGGTTGTCTTTGTTCATCATATAGACTTTGAAACTGGCGGTTCCGGGGAACGGCGTCTCGTTAGCTACGCAAAAAACGCCCGGCTCATTGCTTTGGTAATAGACCCCTTCGATCAGGTCGGTCACCATCATATCCGCCGTTTTCTGCCGCAGCGCTTCAAGGTTATCGATATTGTTTTTCACCCGAATAATCTGCGCATGCTTGATATGTTCATCGACAAAGCTCTGGTTGGTGCCGCCCGGATTCACAACCACCTTCACATTTGGCTGGTCAATTTTCTCCAGGCTGCCGAGCGCGGGGGCCGCGGCGCAGTTAGCCAGCGCAATTTTACCATTCGGTACCACCGGCTGGCTTAGGGCAAAATCTTTTGCCCGCGCCGGGGTTTGTGTCACCCCACCCATAGCAATATCAAACTTATCTGCCTTCAGGTCAGCGGAGAGCGTCGGCCAGCTGGTCTGCACGAAGCTCACCTTCAGGCCCAGCCGCTTGCCAAGATCTTTCGCCATATCAACGTCGTAGCCCAGCAACTCCCCGGCTTTATTGTGAAACGCCAGCGGCGCGTAGTCTCCCGGCACACCGACTTTCAGCTCGCCGCTTTGTTGAATACTGTTCATGTCGCGCGCCTGAGCGCCGCAGGCGATGGCAGCGATGATGAAAGCAATACCTGACTTCAACTTCATCTTTTTGTCCTTGTCCAAATGTGAACCGCTTCTGATTAAACCGCGCTACGCTGCGGATTTTGCTTATTAGCCATAACAGCTTTAATCATGGATGCCGTCAATACCGGCGGCGAGAAAGTCAGCATCGTCCCTTCAGCAACGCACTCGGTGAACAATTCACAAAAGCGCTCAACCTGATTCACCGGAAACGCAGCAATATCCTGGGCGGAGAAACGCCACCATCGTAGCGCCAGCAGTTGTTCAATAATCGCGTCGTTAAAGCGCATACGGATCGGTTTTGCCGGGTTGCCGCCAACGATGGTGTACGGCGCGACGTCTTTGACCACCAGCGCGTTGGCAGCAATAACGGCCCCATCGCCAATAGTAATGCCCTGCGCCAGGGTAACATTCTGACCAATCCACACATCATTACCGATGGTTATTGGCCGGAGCGTTTTCTCAAAGGGATAAAATTGATTGGGTTTACCGCTGTCGGCGGCAAGAGTCGACATGATGCCGGAGAGATGGGCATAAAACACCGGGCTGGCGCTGGCCCACTCCAGAGGGTGTCGGTCGCCAAGCACCTGCAAGCGATCGGCAATCGAGGTATAACGCCCTACCTGAATCAGCGCCGGAAGCAGGGTTCGCGTATAGCTAAAAGCGCCCATGGAGGCCAGACGTTCACCGCAGCGCCCCCAATAGGTAGTATAAGGTTCGGTGACTAGATTTTCCGGTATATCAATTAGCAGGTCGTCACGGTAAAAGGCATGGGCGCAGGTAAGCTTCTGCCCGCCGACAAAAACGCGATGCGCCTGCAATAAAGGTTTTAGCTCACCAAAAGCGATTTTCATCTTCGATTTTCCCGCACAAAAGTATTCCAGGTCAGCCGCTTAATCTCTCGATCATTGATAGCGTACCGATCTGCTCACTGTGCAAAAAATCGTAATGACATCTCTTTTTTGTGAGCTACAGCGCGAAAGCGGCGGCTCGTTTTTATACCGGTAACTTGCTGGCTTCATTGATTTTTACGCTCGTCCCTTCGGCGGGCGCAATAAACCCCATCTTTAGATGGGCATAATAAACCCGCAATCTTAACCAAAGATTGCGGGTTACGTTAATTAACGAAGGGCTTAACCGCTATTCGATCAGAACAGACCTAACGGTGCAGTACCGTAGCTCACCAGCAGGTTTTTCGTCTGCTGGTAGGCATTAAGGGCCATTTTATGCGTTTCGCGCCCAACGCCAGACTGTTTGTAACCGCCGAAGGCCGCATGCGCCGGGTAGATATGGTAGCAGTTAGTCCACACACGACCGGCTTTAATACCGCGCCCCATGCGATACGCCAGATTGGTATCCCGCGTCCAGACGCCAGCGCCGAGACCAAACTGGGTCTGGTTGGCAATAGACAGCGCCTCCGCTTCATCTTTAAAGGTGGTGACGCCGATAACCGGGCCAAAGATCTCCTCCTGGAAGCTGCGCATATCGTTACGGCCCTGAATCAGCGTCGGCTGAATATAGAAACCGTTATCCAGTTCGGCGGAGATATTGGCGCGTTCACCCCCGGTCAGGATCTTCCCGCCTTCGTCGCGGGCGATCTTGATATAAGAAAGGATCTTATCGAACTGCTGACGCGACGCCTGAGCACCAATCATCGTGTCGGTATCAAAAGGATCGCCGCGGCGGATTTGCGCCACTTTTGCCATCACCCGTTGCATAAAGGGTTCATAAATAGACTCCTGAATCAGCGCGCGGGACGGGCAGGTACAGACCTCGCCCTGGTTAAAGAAGCCCAGCACCAGGCCTTCAACCGCCTTCTCGATAAACTCCTCTTCACCTTCCATCACGTCGGCGAAATAGATATTCGGCGACTTACCGCCGAGCTCGACGGTACAAGGTATGATGTTCTCAGCGGCGCAGGCCATGATATGGCGTCCAACCGGCGTTGAACCGGTGAACGCAATCTTAGCAATACGTTTGCTGGTCGCCAGCGCTTCACCCGCCTCTTTACCAAAGCCCTGCACCACGTTGAGTACCCCTGCCGGGAACAGATCGCCAATGATCTCCATCAGCAGAGTAATACCCAGCGGCGTCTGCTCCGCGGGTTTCAGCACGACGCAGTTACCGGCCGCGAGCGCTGGAGCCAGCTTCCAGGCGGCCATCAACAGCGGAAAGTTCCACGGAATAATTTGCCCGACCACGCCTAGTGGTTCATGGAAGTGGTAGGCCACAGTAGTCTCGTCGATCTCCGCCGTACTCCCCTCCTGCGCGCGCAGGCAGCCGGCAAAATAGCGGAAGTGATCGACTGCCAGCGGCAGGTCGGCGTTAAGGGTCTCGCGGATTGGTTTGCCATTATCCCAACTCTCCGCCACCGCCAGGTATTCCAGGTTAGCCTCGATACGATCGGCAACCTGCAACAGCAGATTAGCGCGATGCTGAGCCGAGGTTTTGCCCCAGGCATCGGCGGCCCGGTGCGCCGCATCAAGGGCAAAGTCGATATCTTTGGCATCAGAACGCGGAAACTGCCCAATATCGCTACCATCGACCGGGGAGGTATTCATAAAGAATTCGCCGCCGATCGGTTCAATAAATTTACCGTCAATAAAGTTACCGTAAGCAGACTTCAGTGAAACCAAAGCGCCCGGCGTGCCAGGATGAGCATAACGCATCGCGAATCTCCTTCATGTAGGGTTGAGGCGCAGCGGCATATTAGTTTTGTACGATCGCTCGCTGCACCTAAACGCTATTGCAGGGGTTATGCCACTTTTCTTTTTTCTTAAAACTTATTTATATTCAATAAATTAAATACTCACTCCATTTTTCTGTTGCACCTATTTTTTCTTATGTGTCGCAAATCGCAACATCAAATAAACCACGCAGCTACAATATTGCAACACAACTAAACCGCCATGAGGTGTCACGTGCGAGGAAATCCGTTTTCCCTGACGTCGGAGGTCAAAGCGAGCCCGCTGCTGAGCGATTCCTGGTGTCGCAGCCAACGCTATGGCCTCGACCCCGCCACGGATGACTTTCCTCGTTTGCACGCTAGCGAACTGGCCGACAGGCTTGCCAGCCATCACCGCATACAAAGGCTGACGCAGCCGGTGGTCAATGGGCTATCAGGCAAGGTTAGCGACCTGCAATCGGTGGTGATTCTCTCCGACGCCAGCGGCCTGGTCCTGCAAACCTTCGGCAACCTGGATGCCATGCAGAAGGCACAGCGCTTTGCTTTAGCCCCGGGAAATCTGTGGAGCGAGAGCGGGCGCGGCACCAACGCCATAGGCACCGCGCTGGCGATTGACGACTGCTGCGAAATCGATGGTCGTCAGCATTTCCTGACCAGCAATCAGGAGCTTTATTGCGCCGCCGTGCCGCTGCAAAGCCCCGACGGACAAATTGCAGGCGTGCTGGATATCTCCGGCCCGGCCCACTATCCGCATACCCAGACCCTGGCCTGGGTAAAAGGCGCAGCGAAACAGATAGAATATCTGTGGGTCAAACAGAGCCTGCATCCGCAGCAGTGGCTGATGAGCCTGCATTCCCGGGCCGAAAAACTCGACAGCGTGGAGGAGTTGCTGCTGATTTTTACCGATAATGTGCTTACCGCCGGTAACCGGCTGGCGATGCGCGAACTCAGCCTCAACGCGGCGCAGTTTGGGCACATCACCTTCCAGCAGCTTTTCCCCCAACTTCAGCAAACCGCCGTCAGCGTGCCGCTGCCGTTCACCGCTGGACGCCAGAACTACTATTACCGCTTACGCGCGCCAAATCGCACCAGCGTGGCAATGCCAGAGCGGCCAACCATCAACTTCCCCTTCTCCAGCCAACATGAAGGCGAAAAGCTGGTACGCCTGCTTAACGCCGGAATTGGCTTGTGTATTGAAGGGGAGACTGGCTGCGGCAAAGAGTACGTCAGCCGTATGATTCATCAGCACAGCCGCTGGCACAGCGGTAAATTCGTCGCCATCAACTGCGCCGCCATTCCCGAGTCGCTGATTGAGTCCGAGCTGTTTGGCTATCAGCCCGGTGCTTTTACAGGTGCCAACAAAAACGGTTATATCGGCAAGATTCGAGAGGCCGATGGCGGCGTGCTGTTTCTTGATGAGATTGGCGATATGCCATTAGCACTACAGACCCGACTGCTGCGGATCCTTCAGGAGAAAGAAGTAACACCGCTTGGCGCCAGCCAGAGTTCACCTGTCAACTTCGCGGTGATTTGCGCCACTCACCGCAACCTGGCCCAGCGCGTCGACGAAGGTACCTTCCGCGAAGACCTGCTCTATCGACTGCGCGAATATGCCCTGACGCTGCCGCCGCTGCGCGCCTGGACTGAACTACCTGCATTTATACAGCAGTTGTGGCGGGATCTGGGCGGAGAAAAACGACGGGTCACCCTGACACCTGAGCTATGCGAACACCTGGCGGCGCTGCCGTGGCCAGGAAACGTTCGTCAGTTGCAAAGCCTGATGAGGGTACTGCTGGCGCTGACCGAAGAGGGCGAGAGGCTGGGGATCAATGCTCTGCCCAATGAATATCGTACCCAACCCGTCGCTCTCGCACCGCGCGGGCTTCAACAGCATGATGCCCAGTTGATTGCCGACACCCTGGCAAGCTACAACGGCAACATCAGCAAAGCCGCACAGGCGTTAGGTGTGGCGCGCAGTACCTTGTATCGTCGCGCCGCCCGTCGTGGAAGTCATAAAGCATAGCGCCCTGCTTTCGCTCAGGGCGTGAAGCGCGGCGGTAGCCAGGAGAATATCCGCCTGCTCATCGCTTCGCACAACGAAGTTAAGCGCCGTCCAGCGCCCTGCCAGATAAGCTTCGCGATGCAGACACCGCAGGCCGAAACCAGCACCGACCCTGCCATATCCAGCGGAAAGTGAACCCCCAGAAAGATTCGTGCCCAGGCTACGGGCAGCGCCGCAAACAGCAAAAAAAGCCCCGCGGCGCGTAAACGCAGCGACAGCAGTGCAAAAGCAGCGCTAAACATCACCGTTCCATGATCGCTCGGGAAAGAGTTATCCGCCGGATGGCTTATCCAGGTATGGCCAAGAGAAATCATAAACGGCCGCGGGTGAAACCACAGCATGCCACAGATAAATCCCAGCCCCAGCGCGGTCAAAATGCTCAGGGTACAAAACAACGCCTGCCGATGCCCCTGCCGCCCTCCTGAAAACCACAGCCAGAGCAAAATGAGCGGCACCACAAAGATTATCCCACTAGCCGAAAAGCGAGCCAATGAGAGGATAGCGTCCGGCGTGCCGGGCGATGCATTCAGCGCTAAAAAAGCGCTTTGATTGAAGGTTTCCAGTGCGTTCATAGCAATAACTCGTGCAGTCATATTACCGTCATTATCGCTATCCAGGCTTAAGTTACGCTTAACCCGGCGGCATTGAATTATCCTGATTTCTGACAAACAATTTAGCCGCAGAAGCATCCATTGCTGGCACAATATTATCTTTTACTTTAGACTTTACTAAATTTAGAAAAGACTAAAATAAATGAATACACCCGAACAGCTACAGACCAGCGCCGGGGAAGCCGCCGCCCTGTTGAAAGCCATGAGTCACCCCAGCAGGCTATTGATTCTGTGCATGCTTTGCGAAACCCCGCACACCAGTGCTGGTGAGCTTGCGCGGATCACCGGCCTGAGCCCTTCGGCAACCTCACAACATCTCACCCGTATGCGAGACGAAGGGCTTATCGGCAGCGAACGCCAGGCGCAGCGAATTCACTACTCCATCATCCAGCCCGCGGTTCAGCAAATCGTCGCTACGCTAAAATCCATCTATTGTCCTTAAGGAACGTTCATGACAATCGCCACTCTTTCCCCTACTGAAGCTCAGATGCTCATCGCCCAGGGTGCACGGCTGATCGACATCCGCGATGCTGATGAGTACGCCCGCGAGCATATCCCTGAAGCTGAACTGGTGCCGCTGAGTACGCTGAACAACGGAGCTTCGCTGCACGCAAGCGCTGACGAAACGATCGTGTTTCACTGCCAGGCGGGCTCGCGTACCCAGAATAATGCCGCTCGTCTGGCGCAAGCTGCCGCTCCGGCGCAGGTAAAACTGCTGGCGGGAGGAATTCAGGCGTGGAGAGCTGCGGGGCTGCCGGTGCAAGAGGACAAGTCGCAGCCGCTGCCGCTGATGCGTCAGGTACAAATCGCCGCGGGCGTGCTGATTTTACTCGGCGTGGCGTTGGGCTATTCCCTCGGCAGCGGCTTTTTCCTGCTCAGCGCATTCGTTGGGGCCGGATTAACCTTCGCCGGAGTGACTGGTTTTTGCGGTATGGCGCGTCTGCTAGCGGTGATGCCGTGGAACCGTCGTTAACGTCTACCTCTTTCGGCCAGTTGTTTATACCCGTCATACTTCAAGTTGCTTGTGCGTTGGCTGCGTTCACTCACCCCAGTCACTTACTCATGTAAGCTCCTGGGGACTCGCTCTCTTGCCGCCTTCCTGCAACTCGAATTATTTAGGGTATAGCGCGCTTTTGCTAAGCTATGGTTATTAGCAGCAATAATTTTTATCAGTACAAAGGAGAAGAACCATGTTTTCAGTTGGCGATCTGGTACAACCGCGTTTAGGCGGGCCGAAATTGAAGGTTGTGGAAGTCCATGACGATCAAATTGTTGCCGTTCAGGCGAGTAATGAGCAAGGTGAAAAATATACGCTGAAGTCAGTCGACGTTACGGCTTATAAAGAAGATGGTGATTTTGGCGTGTGCTAATCAAACCCGTAAAGACCACGGTGGGTTTCCCCACCGTTTTCAATATTACATTTCCAGCGTTTAGATAATTCAGGATATATCGCCAGTAGAGAATCAAAACGCTGCAGATGCTTGCGAAGAATAGTCATGCACGAAATACGAATAGCCACCCAACAACCTAAATAGCACGTCATGCTACATTAAATCCAAACCAGGCATAAAAAACTCCAAAAGTGACACAAATCACAGCAAGACGCGATCCTGTCGCAAAATCGGCCATCGCTAAACGGTACCGATCTCATTCTTATTACGTACTCTCTAATTATCTTATTGATAAATAAAATAAAAATAGTCAAAGAGAACAAATGTAGCGTAACGGACAAAAAACGTCCTGATGCAGAGTATTTTATCGACAAAAAGCCATTAAATAAAAATTTATAGCTAGTTGCCACTTTTAATGCAGAGATATAATCTACGCACATCAAAACAGACAGCCCAAAAACGCTGATTAACTGCGAATGATTTGGCTTTATTGACTTTAATTTCGAGGAGCATACCGATGTTCTCTGCGCAGTCCCGCTTGCGTCACGCGGTAGCAGACACCTTTGCGATGGTGGTTTACTGCACCGTTGTAAACATGATGATCGAAATTTTTCTCTCCGGCATGTCCTTCCAGCAGTCATTATCGTCGCGACTGGTAGCGATTCCGGTGAACATTATTATTGCGGTACCTTACGGTTTTTACCGCGATTTCGCCATGCGCCAGGCGCGTCGCATCAGCCCATCTGGGTGGATGAAGAATATTGCTGATGTGATTGCCTATGTGACATTTCAGTCACCGGTATACGTGGCGATTCTGTTGGTTGTTGGCGCTGAATGGCAGCAAATTGCCGCGGCGGTCAGTTCAAATATCGTGGTATCAATGCTGATGGGTGCGGCGTACGGCTATTTCCTTGATTACTGCCGCCGCCTGTTCCGCGTGAGTCCTTACCAGCAGGCTAAAGCCTGAGTCATTCAAAAAAGCGACTGGTTACGCCAGCCGCTTTTTTTCAACTATATTGCGCCTCGCCAAATAAGCCATTCAGAAAACGCTCTAGCGCCATGCGCGAACTAAAACCGTGCGGAATACCATAATGCTGCTGGACATCGCCCGCTAAATACAACGGAAACTGCTCGTAATGATCGCAGGTTTTAATATCCGACGCAGGATCCGACAACGTCGTACTACGTTCTTTTAACGCAGGATGAATAATTAACGCGGTACGCCCCATACGAGCTTCACGGTTCACATAAACATAATCATCGCCACGACGATATCCATACGCCTTTTGCGTCACAACATCCATGGTGAAGCCGGATTTTTCAAGAACACGCGCCACCTCATCGGGTCTTAAATACATACTGATTCCTCGTTATCTTTCACCGCACGTCAACCTTACCTTATTCATTAAAGACAACGCTTTCGGATAATTCCATAAACCACCTCCTACAGCATAATTCGAAATCGTGTCCTACACTTAAAGACTCAATGGAATTAAGGGAGAAACTCATGGCCAATCGAGCAAACCGCAACAACGTAGAAGACAGCGCTGAAGATATTCATAACGATGTCAGCCAATTAGCGGATACGCTGGAAGAGGTGCTGAAATCGTGGGGCAGCGATGCGAAGGACGAAGCCGAGACCGCGCGTAAAAAAGCCCAGGCGCTACTGAAAGAGACTCGCGCCCGCCTTAACGGTAATAATCGCGTACAACAGGCAGCGCGTGATGCTGTGGGCTGCGCCCGCGATGTTGCAGGAAGCGCTGACAGCTACGTGAGAGACAAACCGTGGCAAAGCGTCGGTGCCGCAGCCGCCGTTGGGGTATTTATTGGCGTATTGCTGAATTTGCGCCGATAATCTGATCGCCAGACCAATGAAGATAACAAATACGCGTCTACCCCTGCATACCCCGGTATGCAGGGGTTTTTATTACCCTAAGAATTTTATTGCCCTAAGAAAACAAAGCTAACCTGAGCTGACGAACCACGTCTATTGCCCTCTCTGCCGACGTCAGATTGGTAAAACTCATCAGCAGTCCCTTCTCCCCCTGGCTATCAATTCGCCAGTCGCTCAGCGCCTGCACCGCCAGACCGGCTTGCCTGCCGCGCAGGGCCAACTGACGATCGTCTCCCTCAACGTTAACCACCATCTGAATCCCACCCAGTTGGGGAACCGCCGAAAATCCCTGCTCCCGCAGCGCCGACTCCAGCCACTGGCGGCGCTGCGCATAGCTGGCGCGCATTTTCTTCAGATGACGCCAGAAATGGCCCTCGCGGATAAAATCGGCCAGCGCCTGCTGCCATAGCGTCGGCACGCTACAGCTCATCAGCGCGGCCTGTTCACGAAACTGCGCCACTAGCGGTTCCGGTACCACCAGCCAGGCGGCGCGCAGTGCCGGAAAAAATGATTTACTGAACGCCCCGGCGTAGATGACCCGTTGCGGGGCGTCGAGGCTTTTTAACGGCGGCAGCGGCTTACCGTGATAGCGAAACTCACTATCGTAGTCATCCTCAATAATCCACGCGTCGTTCTGCGCCGCCCATTGCAATAGCTGCCTGCGCCTGGCCAACGATAGCGCAACACCGAGCGGGCTTTGGTGAGCTGGGGTCAGCAGAGCAAAATGCGCATCCGGATAGTGCTGCTGCGCCCAGGCGATATCCATCCCCTCATCGTCAACCGGGACGGGATTTATCTTTACCCCTTCCCCGCTCACGATGGGTCGGATCAGCGGAAACCCAGGGTCCTCCATCCACATGTTCTGGCCCGGTCGGGCCAGGGTGCGCAGGATAAGGCGCATTGATGCAGCATAGCTACCGGTTACCAACACCTGCTCAGGCCGACACTCAATACTGCGCGATAGACGTAAATAATCAACGATGGCCCGGCGCAGGATCATCTCGCCGCAAGGATCGCCGGGAGCAAGATCAAAGCGCGTTTGCGTGCGCAACCGTCGGCCCATCACCCGAGCCCACAGCCCGCGAGGAAACAGATCCAGCGCCGGGAGCCCAAGTTGAAACGGCAGCGGTGCCATCGGTTCGTCGCCCGCACCAGGCTGTACAGGAGCGCATTGCTGCGGACTGAGACGCTCGCTGACAAAGGTCCCCGCCTGCCCGCGCCGCTCCAACCAGCCCTGCGCCACCAGCTCACCCCAGGCGTTTTCTATCGTCGCCCTCGACACACCGAGTTCCTGCGCATAGACCCGACTCGCCGGCAGCCTGCTGCCTGGCATCAGTTCGCCACTCTCAATGGCCGACTTAAGCTGTCGGGCAATACGCTGATAGTGCGGGAGTTTTTTGGCATGCATTATGGTCTGCTTTTTTCATCACAATATGGCTATCTTATGCAGTCCATTATAGTGCTATTTTGCTGACGTCTTAATGAGGAGAGTAAAATGACCACACTACGTCAGCCGTACAATGAACTGAGCCCGGAAGTCTATAACGCACTGGTGCAGGCGAGCATTGCGCTGGAAAAAAGCGAGCTGGGTAACACGTTGATAGAGCTGATTTATTTGCGGGTGTCGCAAATTAACGGCTGCGCCTTCTGTCTGGAGATGCATAGCAAAGCGCTGCGTAAGTCCGGCGTGGCGCAGAACAAATTAGACGCCCTGGCAGGCTGGCGAGTCAGCGCTCATTTCAGCGATGCTGAGCGCGCGGCGCTGGCGTGGGCTGAATCGGTCACCCATATCGCCGAAAGCCATGCTGAAGATGATGTTTATCTGCCGCTGCTGGAGCATTTTAGCGCCCGACAGATTAGCGATTTGACTTTCGCCATCAGCCTGATGAACGCCTTTAACCGCCTTGCAGTGAGCATGCGCCTGTAATTTCACGACAAAAAAACCTGTCCCCCGCGGATTCCTCCAGTGGGGGATTCTTTTTGCAAAAACCATATATATTGAGTTGTTGAACTTTTAAATAACTACATCTAGTATTTCCCTCAACGATAACCCATAACGCATGACGTCATTTTTTGTGTCGTGCTGTTATCTTAAATGGAAATACGAATCATGCGCATTACTATTTACACTAAAAACGACTGCGTGCAATGCCATGCCACCAAACGAGCTATGGAAACCCGCGGGTTTGAATTCGACATGGTCAACATCGACCACCATCCTGAAGCCGTCGATATGCTGCGCGAGCAGGGCTTCCGCCAGCTGCCGGTAGTGATTGCCGGGGAAACTCGCTGGTCCGGCTTCCGCCCGGACATGATTAACCGCCTGCGCCCGACAACCTCAGCGGCCAGCGTATGAGCCTGATCGTCTACTTTTCCAGCAGTTCCGAAAACACGCATCGGTTCGTCCAGCGTCTGGGACTGCCCGCAGTGCGTATTCCGCTTAACGAGCGGGAGCGCATCCAGGTAGACGAACCCTACATTCTCATCGTCCCCAGCTATGGCGGCGGCGGCACGGCGGGCGCGGTTCCGCGACAGGCGATCCGTTTTCTTAACGATCCGCATAATCGCCAGTTGATTCGTGGCGTGATTGCCGCGGGTAACCGTAACTTCGGCGACGCCTATGGCCGCGCTGGCGACGTTATCAAGCAAAAATGCGGCGTACCGTATCTCTACCGTTTTGAGCTGATGGGCACCCCACAAGATGTCGACAACGTGCGTAAAGGAGTAAGCGAATTTTGGCAACGACAACCGCAGAACGTATAGCCACCGAGGTGCCTGATTTTCACGCCCTCAACGCGATGCTGAATTTGTACGACAGCAACGGTCGCATCCCGTTTGAAAAGGACCATCAGGCGGTGGAGGCGTTTATGGCCAGCCACGTTGAGCCGAATACCGTGCCTTTCGCCAGCCAGGATGACAAGCTGACGTGGCTGGTCGCCGAAGGCTATTACGACGCAAAAGTGCTGGCCCGCTACGACAGGCAGTTTATCCTCGAGCTGTTCGCGCACGCTCAAGGCTACGGTTTTCGCTTCCAGACGTTTCTCGGCGCATGGAAGTTCTACACCAGCTACACGCTGAAAACTTTCGATGGCAAGCGCTATCTTGAAGACTTTGCCGACCGTACCTGCATGGTGGCCCTGAGTCTGGCGCAGGGCAACGAGGCGCTGGCGCATCAGTTGACCGATGAGATCCTCTCCGGGCGCTTTCAGCCCGCCACGCCGACGTTTCTTAACGCCGGTAAGCAGCAGCGCGGCGAGCTGGTCTCCTGCTTCCTGCTGCGTATCGAAGACAATATGGAATCTATCGGGCGCGCGGTCAACTCGGCGCTACAGTTGTCAAAACGCGGCGGCGGCGTAGCATTTCTGCTCTCTAACCTGCGCGAAGCTGGTGCGCCGATCAAGCGTATCGAGAACCAGTCCTCCGGCGTGGTGCCGGTGATGAAAATGCTGGAAGATGCCTTCTCCTACGCCAATCAGCTCGGCGCGCGTCAGGGTGCCGGAGCGGTCTATCTGCATGCCCATCATCCGGATATTCTGCGTTTCCTCGATACCAAACGCGAAAATGCCGATGAAAAAATCCGCATTAAAACGCTCTCCCTCGGGGTCGTCATTCCGGATATCACCTTCCAGCTCGCGAAAGAAGATGCGCAGATGGCGCTGTTCTCACCCTACGACGTCGAGCGTCTGTACGGTAAACCGTTCGGTGATATCGCGGTGAGCGAAATGTACGAGCAGTTGGTTGCCGACGAGCGGGTAAGTAAGCGCTGGATCCGCGCGCGCGAGCTGTTCCAGCGGCTGGCGGAAATTCAGTTTGAGTCAGGCTATCCGTACATCATGTTTGAAGATACGGTCAATCGCGCGAACCCGATTGCCGGGCGCATCAATATGAGCAACCTGTGCTCGGAGATATTGCAGGTCAATACCCCCTCTACATTTGATGAAAATCTGGATTATGCCAGCATCGGCCGGGATATCTCGTGCAACCTCGGTTCGCTGAATATCGCCCACACCATGGACTCCCCTGACTTCGCCCGCACGGTAGAGGTGGCGGTGCGCGGTCTGACGGCGGTGTCCGACATGAGCGATATCCGCTCTGTGCCGTCGGTCGCGGCGGGCAATGCCGCGTCTCACGCCATCGGTCTGGGGCAGATGAATCTGCACGGTTATCTGGCGCGGGAAGGCATTGCCTACGGCAGCGAAGAGGGATTGGATTTTACCAACCTCTATTTCTATACCATCACCTGGCACGCGCTGCGTACCTCGATGCTGATGGCCCGCGAACGGGGTGAGCATTTTGCCGGGTTCGAGCAGTCGCGTTACGCCAGCGGCGACTATTTCCAGCAATATCTTGAGGGTGACTGGCAGCCGAAAACGGCGAAAGTTCGCGAGCTGTTCGCCCGTTCGGGTATTAGCCTGCCCGACCGCGATATGTGGCGACAGCTGCGCGATGACGTGATGCGCTACGGTATCTACAATCGCAACCTGCAGGCGGTGCCGCCGACGGGGTCCATTTCATACATTAACCACGCGACCTCCAGCATCCACCCGATCGTATCGAAGATAGAGATCCGCAAAGAGGGGAAAACCGGACGCGTTTACTACCCCGCTCCATTTATGACCAACGACAATCTGGCGCTGTATCAGGATGCCTATGAAATTGGGCCGCAGAAAATCATCGATACCTACGCCGAGGCGACGCGCCATGTCGATCAGGGGCTGTCGCTGACCCTGTTCTTCCCCGATACCGCCACCACTCGCGATATCAACAAAGCGCAAATTTATGCGTGGAAGAAGGGTATCAAAACGCTGTATTACATCCGTCTGCGCCAGCTGGCGCTGGAAGGTACCGAAATCGAAGGCTGCGTGTCCTGCGCGCTGTAAGGAGAACAGGATGACCCATTTATCGCGTATCAGTGCTATCAACTGGAACAAAATTGAGGACGATAAGGATCTGGAGGTCTGGAACCGATTGACCAGCAACTTCTGGCTGCCGGAGAAGGTGCCGCTGTCCAACGATATTCCGGCCTGGCAAACGCTTACTCCGGCAGAGCAGCAGCTGACGATTCGCGTATTCACCGGACTAACGCTGCTGGATACCATTCAAAACACCGTCGGCGCTCCAGCGCTGATGGCCGATGCTCTCACCCCGCACGAAGAAGCGGTGCTGTCGAACATCAGCTTTATGGAGGCGGTGCACGCGCGTTCCTACAGTTCGATTTTCTCCACCCTGTGTCAGACCAAAGACGTGGATGCCGCTTACGCGTGGAGCGAACAAAACGCGCCGTTGCAGCGCAAAGCGCAGTTGATGCTGGAGTTCTATCAGGACAATGAACCGCTGAAGAAGAAAATCGCCAGCGTATTTCTTGAATCCTTCCTCTTCTATTCTGGCTTCTGGCTGCCGATGTATTTCTCCAGCCGGGGAAAAATGACCAACACCGCCGATCTTATTCGCCTGATTATCCGCGATGAAGCGGTACATGGTTACTATATCGGCTACAAATTCCAGAAAGGGCTGGAGATTATCAGCGCCGAAAAGCGCGAGGAGCTAAAAAACTTCGCCCTCGACCTGCTAATGGATCTCTACGATAACGAGCTGGCCTATACCCGCGAACTGTACGCCGACAGCGACTGGATTGAAGAGGTCAACGCCTTCCTGTGCTACAACGCCAACAAGGCGCTGATGAACCTCGGCTATGAAGCGCTGTTTCCGGCGGAAATGGCCGCCGTCAACCCGGCCATCCTCGCCGCGCTCTCACCAAATGCCGATGAAAATCACGACTTCTTCTCCGGTTCAGGATCGTCGTATGTGATGGGAAAAGCAGAAGAAACCGTCGACGAGGATTGGGACTTTTAACCTTACTTTCACCAGGAATATATCAACATATTTCCTGGTGATTTATTTCACATTATTCGTTTTCATCTCACTCAATATCTTTCCTTCATCACCGCGTCATATTCAACAGAATTTTGTCGATTCCAGGCGAAATTATCGCAACATAATCAAAAAATATTAGTTGTCAGTAATTCACGCTCAGCCCTTATATCACGGGGGATGCACTGGCATTCTTTCGTTTGAATTTCCGCCGTAAATCAACATAAAGGGTTGTCTCAGATTCTCAGTATGTTAGGGTGTAAAAAAGCAATTATCTTCACCAGGTACTATATCGATATAAATAAATTACAGGAAACTTTCTATTGCATGGCAATTAAATTAGAAATCAAGAATCTCTATAAAATATTTGGCGAGCACCCACAGCGGGCTTTCAAATATATCGAAAAAGGATTATCGAAAGAGCAAATACTGGAAAAAACGGGACTTTCGCTTGGCGTAAAAGACGCCAGTCTGACCATTGAAGAAGGCGAGATATTCGTCATCATGGGGCTCTCCGGCTCGGGGAAATCTACCATGGTTCGCCTTCTCAATCGCCTGATTGAACCCACCCGTGGACAGGTGCTGATTGATGGCGTCGATATCGCCAAAATCTCAGAGGCCGAGCTCCGCGAGGTGCGCAGAAAAAAGATTGCAATGGTATTTCAATCATTTGCGCTGATGCCGCATATGACCGTGCTCGACAACGCCGCTTTCGGCATGGAACTGGCCGGTGTTTCGCCTCAAGAACGCCAGGAGAAAGCGCTGGATGCGCTGCGTCAGGTGGGCCTGGAAAACTATGCTCACGCTTACCCGGATGAACTCTCCGGCGGGATGCGTCAGCGCGTTGGTCTGGCCCGCGCGCTGGCCATTAACCCCGATATCCTGTTAATGGATGAGGCCTTCTCAGCACTCGATCCCTTAATTCGCACCGAAATGCAGGATGAGCTAACCAAATTACAGGCAAAGCATCAGCGCACCGTGGTATTTATTTCCCACGATCTCGATGAAGCAATGCGCATTGGCGATCGCATTGCCATTATGCAAAACGGCGAAGTGGTCCAGGTCGGCACACCAGATGAAATACTGAATAACCCGGCCAATGATTATGTCCGCACCTTCTTCCGCGGCGTCGATATTAGCCATGTATTCAGCGCCAAGGATATTGCCCGCCGTAGCCCGGTTGGTTTGATTCGTAAAACGCCGGGATTCGGCCCGCGTTCTGCGCTGAAATTATTACAGGATGAAGACCGCGAATATGGCTACGTCATTGAACGCGGAAATAAGTTTGTTGGCATTGTCTCCATTGATTCACTGAAGGTCGCGCTGAGCGAAGGCCAGGGAATCGATGCGGCGTTAATTGACTCCCCGCTCGCGGTGGATGCGCAAACGCCGCTCAGCGAACTGCTTTCTCACGTCGGCCACGCACCGTGCGCGGTGCCGGTTGTCGATGAAGGGCACCAGTACATCGGCATCATTTCCAAACGTATGCTGCTACAGGCTTTAGATCGCGAGGGGGTAAACAATGGCTGATCAATCTAACCCGTGGGACACCGCACCGGCGGCGGATAGCACGTCGCAATCCGCTGATGCCTGGGGTACATCCACGCCCGCACCGTCCGATGGCGGCGGTGCCGACTGGCTAAGCAGCGCACCCGCGCCGCAGCCGGAACACTTCAATATTATGGATCCGTTCCATAAAACGCTTATTCCGCTTGATAGCTGGGTCACCCAAGCCATTGACTGGATAGTGATGCACTTTCGCCCGGTATTTCAGGGGATCCGCGTACCGGTGGATTACATCCTGAGCGCGTTTCAGCAGCTCTTGCTGGGGATGCCTGCACCGGTGGCGATTATTATTTTCTCGCTGATTGCCTGGCAGATCTCCAGCGTCGGTATGGGTGCCGCAACGCTGATTTCGCTTATTGCTATCGGGGCCATCGGCGCCTGGTCGCAGGCGATGGTAACCCTGGCGCTGGTGCTGACCGCGCTGCTGTTTTGTATGCTGATCGGCCTGCCTCTGGGGATCTGGCTGGCGCGTAGCCCGCGGGCGGCAAAAATTATTCGCCCGCTGCTCGATGCGATGCAAACCACTCCGGCATTTGTCTATCTGGTGCCGATCGTGATGCTGTTCGGTATCGGTAACGTTCCGGGCGTGGTGGTGACCATTATCTTCGCCCTGCCGCCGATTGTTCGTCTGACGATTCTAGGGATTAACCAGGTACCTGCGGACCTGATTGAGGCTTCACGCTCCTTCGGCGCCAGCCCGCGTCAGTTGCTGTTTAAGGTTCAGCTACCTCTGGCGATGCCGACCATTATGGCCGGGGTTAACCAGACGCTGATGCTGGCGCTGTCAATGGTGGTTATTGCCTCGATGATCGCCGTTGGCGGCCTTGGCCAAATGGTACTGCGCGGCATTGGTCGCCTGGATATGGGTCTGGCGACCGTTGGTGGCGTCGGCATTGTTATCCTCGCCATCATTCTCGACCGCCTGACTCAGGCCGTAGGACGTGACTCGCGCAGTCGCGGCAACCGCCGCTGGTATGCAACCGGCCCACTGGGGCTTATCACTCGCCCTTTCTGTAAATAAGAGCACATCCCCCCGGCAGTCGGGGGGATGGACTTCCCTTCTGATTAATAAAAGGAACAACGATGCGACATACAGCGATTCTTGCCACAGCGTTTACCGCCCTCATTTCCACCACCGCCTTCGCCGCGGACCTGCCAGGTAAAGGCATTACCGTGAAACCGGCGCAGAGCACTATTTCTGAAGAAACCTTCCAGACCCTGCTGGTCAGTCGCGCGCTGGAAAAGCTAGGCTATACCGTCGAGAAACCCAGTGAAGTCGACTATAACGTCGCCTACACCTCTATCGCCGCAGGTGATACCACCTACATCGCCACCAACTGGAAGCCGCTGCATGATGATATGTACGCCGCCGCCGGTGGTGATAAGAAATTCTACCGTGAAGGCGTTTTCGTTACCGGTGCCGCTCAGGGCTACCTGATCGATAAGAAAACCGCCGAGCAGTACCACATTAAATCGATCGATCAGCTAAAAGATCCGAAAATCGCCAAACTGTTTGATACCAACGGCGATGGCAAAGCCGATATGACTGGCTGTACGCCGGGCTGGGGCTGCGAAGCGGTCATTAATCACCAGATTGATGCTTACGGTCTGAGCAACACGGTCGTGCATAACCAGGGCAATTACGCCGCGATGATGGCCGATACTATTGCGCGTTATAAAGAAGGCAAACCGGTGCTTTATTACACCTGGACGCCTTACTGGGTCAGCGACGTGCTGAAACCGGGTAAAGATGTCGTCTGGTTACAGGTACCGTTCTCCTCCCTACCGGGCGAGCAGAAGGATATCGACACCAAGCTGCCGAACGGTATGAACTACGGCTTCCCGGTTAACACCATGCACATCGTGGCAAACAAAGTCTGGGCTGAGAAAAACCCGGCGGCGGCGAAGCTGTTTAGCATCATGAAGCTGCCAATTGCCGACATCAACGCCGAGAATGCGATGATGCATGCCGGTCACGGTTCAGAAGCGGATATTCAGGGCCACGTCGATGGCTGGATCAAAGCCCACCAGCAGCAGTTTGACGGCTGGGTGAATGAAGCGCTGGCCGCGCAGAAATAATCCCCCTCTTTAGGGTATTCCCCGGAGGCGATGCTGTGCATCTGTCCGGGCTACAAAACCGCACGACTCGTAGCCCGGGCAAGGCGCTCTGCGCCGCCCCCGGGGAAAGCTGCATCCTGCACAACACGACATTTCTTGTTCTAAATAATGGATTGATATGCAAATAAATTGCATAACTTTAGCCATCAGCCTGCTAGATACTGTTAAGCTACGTCGCTCTCTGCTAAGGTTAATCCACCTATGCAATCATGTGATTTTCACGTGCGTTATTAATAAGTAATCCCTATGGAAAACCCTGGCGCATTGACGCACACTCCTGCTGCTGACGAAGCCACGCTGGCTGAAGGCATCAAAGACAGCCTACCCATTGTCATTAGCTATATTCCCGTCGCCTTCGCCTTTGGCCTGAATGCCACCAAACTTGGTTTTACGCCGCTGGAAAGCCTGTTCTTCTCCTGCATTATTTACGCGGGTGCCAGTCAGTTCGTGATCACTGCGATGCTGGCCGCTGGCAGCTCGCTGTGGGTGGCGGCGCTTACCGTCATGGCAATGGACGTTCGCCACGTGCTGTACGGCCCTTCCCTGCGCAGCCGCATTCAGCGCTTGCTGAGCAAGAAAAAAACCGCCGTCTGGGCGTTCGGCCTGACCGACGAAGTTTTTGCCGCCGCCACCGCTAAACTGGTACGCGATAACCGCCGCTGGAGCGAGAACTGGATGATCGGTATCGCTTTTATGTCCTGGGCTTCGTGGGTCTTCGGCACATTGGTAGGCGCTTACTCAGGCAGCGGTCTGTTGACCGGTTTTCCGGCAGTAGAGGCTGCGCTTAGCTTTATGCTGCCCGCGTTGTTTATGAGTTTCCTACTGGCATCGTTCCAGCGCAAACAATCACTCAGCGTTACCGCCGCGCTGGCGGG
>NZ_JAPUEW010000089.1:0-38042 GCF_027492335.1 Klebsiella sp.
TTCACTTCCCGCAGTGAACTTAGCAGTAAAGCAAAACATGCTTCAATCAGCGGCGGCAAAGGCTGTGGCCCGCGCAACAGCGCAACGGTACGCGTTAAGGCAGGCTGCTGAAGCTGGGCAATCTTCAAAACAGGATCCTGAAGATGGGTGGTATAAAGCGCAGGCAGAATCGCCACCGCCAGCCGGGAGCGCACCAGACCATAAAGGGTTTCAATATAATCAACCTGATAGCGCGTATTGAGCGTCAGGCGATGACTCTCTGCCAGCGCGCCGACCAGACGCTGAATATTGCCCTTTGAGAACACCGCGATATCTCGCCCGGCCAGTAGCTTCCACGGCACGTGCGGCTGCCCGGCCAGCGGATCGTCACAATGCAGCACGGCAACGAACGGATCTTCGCGCAAAGGATAAACCAGCAGTTCCGGCGGCAAAGAACGATCAATTGCGCCAATGGCAAAATCTATTTTCCCCGACTGCAGCTCGCAAAACAGGGCATCGTTAGTCTGATCGTGAAACTCCACCCTCAGGCGCGGAAAAGCCTGCGCCAGCGTCTGCGGCAGCAGCGGAAACAGCAGCGAGCTCACCGACGGCACCAGGCCAATGCGCACAGTGCCATCGCCGCCGGCCTCGACAATCTGCTGCATATCCTGAAACGCCAACTGCGCCACGCTCAGCACCCGCCGGGCATGGGGCAAAATAGCAGACCCCAACTCGGTCAACGTCACTGACGACGCAGTGCGGTTAACCAGCTTACCGCCTAATACGGCTTCAATTTGCCTCAGCGCGCTGCTTAGCGCCGGTTGGCTGATAGCCAGCCGATTAGCGGTATCGGTGAAATGGCGTAGCTGGGCCAAGGTCACAAAATACTGGAGCTGTTTAAGCGAAAGTGCAGGCAGACGCTGCCAGGGTTCAGTCATAGTATTTTTCGTCAACGGTCATTACGCAGAATAACCCGAGGTTATCGGGCGATAAATTTATTCATCTGGGCAAACGTTTGCTCTGCCCCTAGAGTATCCGCATTATCCTTGTGCCGGAGTTGTTATGTCCAGCAGTGCTGAAACCCGCCGCCGCGCCGTCCAGGCCGCACGCGGCGAATCCCCGTTCGATCTATTACTGACCGACGCACAGATCGTCGACATGGCGAGCGGCGAGATCCGCGAGGCCGATGTCGGCATCGTTGGCGAAATGATCGCCAGCGTGCACCCGCGAGGTAGCCGATCCGATGCCCACGAACGTCGCTCTCTGGCGGGATATTTTTTGTCACCAGGGCTGATGGATACACACGTCCACCTCGAAAGCTCCCACCTGCCGCCCGAGCGTTATGCCGAAATCGTCCTGACCCAGGGCACCACGGCGGTGTTCTGGGATCCGCACGAGCTGGCGAACGTGCTCGGTGTAGAAGGTGTGCGCTATGCCGTCGCCGCCAGCCGCGATCTGCCGCTACAGGTGATGGTCGCCGCGCCCTCCAGCGTGCCGTCCACGCCGGGGCTGGAGATGTCCGGCGCGGATTTTGCCGGTGCGGAAATGGAAACCATGCTGGCGTGGCCGGAAGTGCGCGGCGTCGCCGAAGTCATGGACATGCACGGCGTATTGCACGGCAGCGAGCGGATGCAGGAGATTGTCCAGGCCGGTCTGAACAGCGGCAAGCTGATTGAAGGCCACGCGCGCGGTTTAAGCGGCGCGGACCTCCAGGCTTATCTCGCCGCCGGGGTGACATCCGATCATGAGCTGACTTCTGCTGAAGATGCGCTGGAAAAACTGCGTGCCGGGCTGACCGTAGAAATTCGCGGCTCGCACCCTTACCTGCTGCCAGATATCGTCAAGGCGCTGAAAACGCTACCGCATCTCTCCTCGCAGATCACCGTCTGCACCGACGATGTCCCACCGGATATGCTGCTGGAAAAAGGTGGCATTATCGCCCTGCTCAACCTACTGATTGAGCATGGTCTGGCGGCGACCGACGTATTACGCTTCGCCACCTTAAACGCGGCGATCCGCCTGGAGCGTAATGATCTGGGGCTGATTGCCGCCGGACGTCGCGCCGACCTGGTGGTTTTTGATTCATTAGAAAAGCTCAAAGCGCAGGAAGTCTACGTCGCCGGGAAGCTGATTGCCCACAAAGGGACTCTGCTCCAGCCTGTTTCAGCGGCGGCAGGCGTGACACCACCGCGCAATACGCTTCAGCTTACACCGCTAACTCCTGACGACTTTATTCTCCGCGTTGGCGATATCCATCACGGCGTCGCCCGCCTGCGGCATATTCGCGGCGCGCGTTTTACCCAGTGGGGCGAAGTGGAAGTGCAAGTTCGCGACGGCAAAGTACAAATCCCGGCCGGGTTTAGCCTGATTTGGGTTAAGCATCGTCACGGCCGCCACGAAGCGAAGCCGCAAATTGCGCTGCTGGAAGGCTGGGGTGAGCTGCGCGGCGCGATCGCCACCAGCTATTCGCACGACTCACACAATCTGGTGGTGCTGGGCCGCGATGCCGACGATATGGCGCTGGCGGCAAACCAGCTCGTCGCATCCGGCGGTGGTATGGCGCTGGCGCAGCAGGGCAAAATCCTCGCTCACGTGGCAATGCCGATTGCCGGGATGCTTTCCGATTTACCGGCCCCGGAGCTGGCCCGACAGTTCCGTGAGCTGCGCGATTTAAGCAGCAAAGTTGCCGACTGGGAGCCACCTTACCGCGTGTTTAAGGCTATCGAAGGCACCTGCCTCGCCTGTAACGCCGGTCCGCATTTGACAGATTTAGGTTTGACCGACGGCAGCACCCGCCAGATAGTCGAGCCGCTGATAGACTGCCGGGAAACCCCGGAACACATAAAACACAACAATAAACATCAGGGAGCCTGAGCATGGCCGACAACACCCTTCACCCATCCACGCAGGGAAACTGGCTGGAGCGCCGTTTTGCCCTGTATTCTCGCGGCAGTACGCTGCGCACCGAATGCCTCGCGGGCATTACCGGCTTTCTCGCCGCCGCCTACCTGCTGGTGGTGATCCCCGGCCTGCTGGCGGTTGGCGGGATGGATAAAGGCGCGGCAACCACCGGCACGATTCTGGTATTCGTCGGAGGCACCCTGCTGATGGCGTTTTACGCCAACCTGCCCTTTATCGTTGGGCCGGGCATCGGTGGCTCGGTGCTGGTTGGCGTAACGCTTGCAGGCAGCGAGGGTATTGGCTGGCAGGTCGGCCTCGGCATCGCCTGCTGGTCAGGGATCCTGTTTTTCCTGCTGACAAAATTCGGCCTGCGCGAAGTGGTCACCCGCTCGGTGCCACAATCTATTAAACTCGGGCTAACCGCCTCGATCGGCCTGTTCGTTGCGGTACTGGGCTTTCGTAACGCCGGGCTGGTGCTGGCAAATGCCAAAACCAATGCCCTGATGCTCGGGGATTTCCTTTCACCGGGTGCGCTGGTCGCGCTCTGCGGGCTGTTTCTGGCGATTGCCTTACAGGCGCGAAAGATCCCCGGTTCTATTCTATGGGCCATTCTGGTCGCCACCCTGATCGGTATCCCCATGGGCGTCACCAAACTACCGGGCAGTTTTATCGATATGCCGCATTCGCTGACGCCGGTGCTGGGACAAATTGATATGCTAGGGGCGTTGAATATCGCCTTCCTGCCGTTCCTGTTCGTCTTTTTCGCCTCAGAATTCTTTTCCACGATGGGCACCACGCTGGCGGTGGGCGGCGAAGCGGGCCTGCTGGATGAAGAAGGCAACATGCCGCATATCAATCGCCCGTTTATGGTCGATTCCATCGCGGCGGCTATTGGGCCGTGGCTGGGTATTCCGGCGGCGACCGCGCTGATTGAATCTTCGGCGGCGGCAGAAGCTGGCGGCAAAACCGGGTTAACTGCGCTGTCGGCAGCGGTAATGTTCCTGCTGATGCTGCTGTTTACGCCGGTGGCGTTGATGATCCCGAAAGAAGCCACCGCGCCAGCACTAATTCTGATCGGCCTGAATATGTTCAGCGGCCTGCGCAAAGTGGATTTAGGCAATTTCACCGACGGATTGCCGGTACTGATGATGGTGATGATTACGCTGATTGCCAACAGCTTCGGTACCGGAATTGCAGGTGGGCTGCTGTTTTATGTGGTGATTAAGACTATTGCTGGCAAGTGGCGAGAAATCCCGATTGGCCTGTGGATCCTCGCTATTCCGCTGGTGTACTACTTTGCGACGCTGGTAAAGCATTAAGGTTCATGCCGCTAATTTTCCCGGAGGCGGCGCTTAACGCGCCTGTCCGGGCTACCAAACCCGTAAACCACGCGGATCCGTAGCCCAGCCAAGCGCAGCGCCGCCGGGAATGACACCAACGTTAGAGCCTATACTTTCTCGCACTCAGCTTTAACTGCCTCATACAGTAGCCGCACCGCAGAAGAAAGCTGTTTGCGGTGCGGGCAAATCATATTTAGCGGCACGACATCACCCTGATACTGCGGCAACAGCACCTGTAGCCGCCCTTCACGAATGTCATCGCTCACGTCCAGCGTGGATTTATACGCAATCCCCTCCCCGGCAATCGCCAGGCGGCGAATAACTTCAGCGTCATCACTCACAATCGTACCGGAAACCTGCACATGGTGAACGTCTCCCCCAAAACTAAGCGGCCAGCGATCGAACGGCCTGCCGCGCAGCACGTAGGTCAGCGCATTATGCCGCGTTAAATCATCCAGCGTCTGCGGTTCACCGTGCTCGGCTATCCAACCGGGCGAGGCCACCAGCACTCGCCGGTTCTCAGGAGCAACCGGCAGGGAAATAAACGAAGCATCGTCGTTATCGCCATAGCGAAATGCCACGTCCACCGGGTCTTTAAACACATCGGTCCGATGATCGGAAAACAGGATCCGTAAACTCAGCGCGGGATGGCGCAGGCGAAAAGCGCGAAAGACGCGCAGGAGCAAGTTACGCCCCAGATCGGACGGCACGGCAATTTGTAACGTCCCGCGAATTTCGTCATCGGGAGCCTGGATTTTTTGCAGTCCGGCGTGCAGCGTATCCAGCATCTGCGTGGCATAGGGCAACCAGGTCTCCCCTTCAGGGGTCAGACGCAAACTACGCGTTGAACGGGCAAAAAGACGAATGTTCAGCGTCGTTTCCAGACGCTTGATCGCCGCACTCACCTGCGCGGGCTGCTGCCCGGCCTCTCGCGCTGCCTCGCTAAAGTTGCTTAATGCCGCAGCGCGGACAAACAATGCCAGATCTTCCAGCCTGAACATAGGAGCTCCTGAATCAGGATTATTCTCAAAACCGACGCGATCCGCCGAAAAACGTACAGCATCACTGTTTGCTTACACTTTTAACCAAACCAATACTTGCCATTCCCCTGGCGCTTCAGGAATGATACGAGGCTGCGATTTTGTGTCCAGGATAATAATGAGGAAATTATGCGTAAAACAAAAATGATGCTTCTGGGCGTACTGTTGGCCTGTTCCAGCGGAGCGTGGGCTGCTGGCGGCGCTATACAGAAATATGAGCTGGATGGTGTTACCGCAGACTTCAAACAATTCCACATCGGCGATACCGTACCGCCGCTGTATCTCACGCCAGAATACAACATTAAGCAGTGGCAGCAGCGCAATCTGCCCGCACCGGACGCCGGTACTCACTGGACCTATATGGGTGGGAGCTACGTTCTGATTACCGATACTGAGGGGAAAATCCTCAAAATCTACGATGGCGAGATTTTCTATCATCGTTAAAAACCGAACGCCAGCGCGCGACCTGCCGCTGGCGTTTTTCTTTTCTATTCGTTAAAACGGTTTTGCTTTTGCATAAATTCCTCGACGGCAATATATGAAGCAATTTGCTCATATAACATCAGAATACTTAATATCAGATCGCCGCCGCTTCGCAGTAAATCATCCGGCGCAGTGCGGCTTTGATCACCTGATAAAAAAGTGATTTGTTCAAAAATTTCATTATATTCACCATAAGCACCAATCGGAACCTCAGTTAGCGGGATGTTTTCCTGGCAATAACGCAACGCATCGGCTGCTTTCTCCGGCAAAGAGCGCGTATGCATAAAAATAACCAGCAGTTCTCGTAACTTAACGATTAGAGCAATATTATTCATCATTCACTCCGAAAATGTATTACGGATATTTTATTCCTTACCTCGTTTTTATCTACGCATGACTAATGATGACAACTGCCCGCCAAAAAAAAATTAGATGAGGAAAATAAATTCCTGTAAAAAAAACACCTCATCCTGGCGAATAAAAAATATTTCACTTCTATGTTAATGAAGCTCTCACAATTGCCGGAAGAATACAATGTTAATGATATGTCTTATTGATAAATCTCAACATAGCTGAATGTAAATAAAAATAAACAATAGTTAACATCAATGATATTCATTTGGTGATTAACTTATAAGGTAGAAAAGCGCAGTTATCTGCAGACATAAAAAAAACCGCGCGACGTAAAACGCCGCACGGCTTAGCCTGAAAAGGTGATTACACCGCCCGGAAGGCAATCTCACCGGGGATCACTTCGCCCTGCCAGTACAGCTGCGCCGCGACGCGGTCCGCTAGCTGGCGGTAAGTCTCGGTAAACTCGCTTTCCGGACGCGCGACCACCGTCGGGGTACCTTTATCGAGGTCTTCACGCAGCGTGATATGCAGCGGCAGCTGGCCCAGTAGCTGAGTGTGGTATTTATCCGCCAGCTTTTGCGCGCCACCGGTACCGAAGATAGGTTCGTGGTGCCCACAATTGCTGCAAATATGCATACTCATGTTTTCCACAATACCCAGTACCGGAACTTCCACTTTTTCAAACATCACGATGCCTTTTTTGGCGTCGATGAGCGCAATATCCTGCGGCGTAGTGACCACTACCGCGCCGGTTACCGGAATGTTCTGCGCCAGCGTCAGCTGAATATCGCCGGTGCCCGGTGGCATATCCAGCACCAGATAATCGAGATCCGGCCACAGAGTTTCCTGCAGCATCTGCATCAGCGCTTTGCTGGCCATCGGGCCGCGCCACACCATGGCGTTATCGTCGGTCACCAGGTAACCGATAGAGTTGGTGGCAAGACCGAATTTCATAATCGGCGCCATGTGAGTACCGTCCGGCGAAGTGGGACGCTGGTCTTCCGCGCCGAGCATGGTCGGAATCGACGGGCCGTAAATATCGGCATCGAGAATGCCGACTTTCGCCCCTTCCGCCGCCAGCGCCAGTGCCAGGTTGACCGCCGTAGACGATTTACCCACCCCGCCTTTACCGGAGCTGATGGCGATAATGTTTTTTACGCCATTAATGCCGGGCTGATTTTTTACCCGCTGAAGCGTGGCGATGCTGTGCGTCAGCTTCCAGTCAATGGCTTTAGCGCCGGTAATGCGCAGCAGCTCGGCGCTGCACTGCTCCTTAAGCACCTCAAACGCGCTATGCCACACGAACGGCATCTGAATTTCAATGTGCACGGTTTCATCCAGCCAGGCGACGTGGTGCAGCGCCTTCAGCGTGGTGAGGTTATGTTTCAGGGTTGGGTGCTGGAAATTAGCCAGAGTCCCGGCAACCATCGCACGTAGGCGCTCGGGGGATTTGGCCTGGGATTGCGAACTCATCCCGACTCCTTTGTTATTGTGAGTTGAATCTTGTCCGTTAAGTTTACCTTAAAGGGAATAATTCCCCCACAATAAGCTTTGGGCTTACCAAATTATTGCCTTTGCGGTAACATCGAAAGCCCTTTTTACAATAGAAGATGTAATGCCCACTATGACTCAAGTCGCGAAGAAAATTCTGGTAACGTGCGCGCTGCCGTACGCAAACGGCTCAATCCACCTCGGCCACATGCTGGAGCACATCCAGGCTGATGTCTGGGTCCGTTACCAGCGAATGCGCGGCCACGAAGTCAACTTCATCTGCGCCGACGACGCCCACGGCACTCCGATCATGCTGAAAGCGCAGCAGCTCGGTATTACCCCGGAACAGATGATTGGCGAAATGAGTCAGGAGCATCAGACCGATTTTGCTGGCTTCGACATCAGCTACGATAACTATCACTCTACGCACAGCGACGAAAACCGCGAGCTGTCGGAGCTTATCTACACGCGCCTGAAAGAGAACGGTTTTATTAAAAACCGCACCATCTCTCAGCTCTACGATCCGGAAAAAGGCATGTTCCTGCCGGACCGTTTTGTGAAAGGCACTTGTCCGAAGTGTAAATCACCGGATCAGTATGGCGATAACTGCGAAGTGTGCGGCGCGACCTACAGCCCAACCGAGCTTATCGAGCCGAAATCGGTGGTTTCCGGCGCGACGCCGGTGATGCGCGAGTCCGAGCACTTCTTCTTCGACCTGCCATCGTTCAGCGAAATGCTGCAGGCGTGGACCCGCAGCGGCGCGCTGCAGGAGCAGGTGGCTAACAAGATGCAGGAGTGGTTCGAGTCCGGCCTGCAGCAGTGGGATATTTCCCGCGATGCGCCGTACTTCGGCTTCGAAATCCCGAATGCGCCGGGCAAATATTTTTACGTCTGGCTGGATGCGCCAATTGGCTACATGGGCTCTTTCAAGAACCTGTGTGACAAGCGCGGCGACACCACCAGCTTTGACGAATACTGGAAGAAAGACTCCACCGCCGAGCTGTATCACTTTATCGGCAAAGATATCGTCTACTTCCACAGCCTGTTCTGGCCTGCGATGCTGGAAGGCAGCAACTTCCGTAAGCCGACCAACCTGTTCGTTCACGGTTACGTGACGGTCAACGGTGCGAAGATGTCCAAGTCGCGCGGTACCTTTATTAAGGCCAGCACCTGGCTGAAGCATTTTGACGCCGACAGCCTGCGC
The DNA here is from genome assembly GCF_027492335.1 of Klebsiella sp. Taxonomy (NCBI): domain Bacteria; kingdom Pseudomonadati; phylum Pseudomonadota; class Gammaproteobacteria; order Enterobacterales; family Enterobacteriaceae; genus Klebsiella; species Klebsiella sp. The sequence goes on from NZ_JAPUEW010000089.1 coordinate 8,793, forward strand.
TACTACTACACCGCCAAGCTCTCTTCACGCATCGATGATATCGACCTGAACCTGGAAGATTTCGTACAACGCGTTAATGCCGACATCGTCAACAAAGTCGTTAACCTCGCCTCGCGCAACGCCGGTTTTATCAATAAGCGTTTCGACGGCGTGCTGTCCGCTGAGCTGGCTGACCCGGTGCTGTACAAAACCTTCACCGATGCAGCTGCAAGCATTGGCGAAGCATGGGACAGTCGCGAGTTCGGCAAAGCCATCCGCGAAATTATGGTGCTGGCAGACGTCGCAAACCGCTACGTTGATGAGCAGGCTCCGTGGGTTGTCGCTAAACAGGAAGGCCGCGACGCTGACCTGCAGGCCATCTGCACCATGGGTCTGAATATGTTCCGCGTGCTGATGACCTGGCTCAAGCCGGTTCTGCCGGAGCTTTCTGCGCGTGCAGAAGCCTTCCTTAACAGCGAACTGAGCTGGGATGCTATCCAGCAGCCGCTGCTCGCTCATAAGGTTAATACCTTTAAAGCGCTGTACAACCGTATCGAAATGAAACAGGTTGAAGCGCTGGTTGAAGCGTCGAAAGAGGAAGTGAAAGCGCTATCTGCACCGGTTACCGGCCCTCTGGCGGATGACCCGATTCAGGAAACCATCACCTTTGACGATTTCGCCAAAGTGGATATGCGTATCGCGCTGATTGAAAACGCCGAGTTCGTTGACGGTTCTGATAAGCTGCTGCGCCTGACGCTGGATCTCGGCGGCGAGAAACGCAACGTTTTCTCCGGTATTCGCTCTGCCTATCCAGATCCGCAGGCATTGATTGGTCGCCTGACGGTAATGGTCGCCAATCTGGCGCCGCGCAAAATGCGCTTCGGCATCTCGGAAGGCATGGTGATGGCCGCAGGCCCAGGCGGGAAGGATATCTTCCTGTTAAGCCCGGACAGCGGCGCTCAGCCGGGCCAGCAGGTCAAGTAACCCCGCATAAAGCGCTGCTCCGGCAGCGCTTTTTCCAAATAAACTCTGAAATATCCCACCTTACCTCATAGACCCCTTTTTAATCTGGCAATAACTGATAGCATCAACGTAAAACTGGATAAAACAACAGGGACGTCGATGAAAACATTTCTCTATCAGGATGAAAAATCTCACAAATTTTGGGCAGTAGAGCAGCAGGACAACGAGCTGCATCTGAGCTGGGGCAAGGTCGGCACCAACGGTCAGAGTCAGATTAAAACCTTTGCCGATAGCGTCGCGGCCAGCAAAGCCGAGCTGAAGCTGATTAACGAAAAAACTAAAAAAGGCTATGTTGAAGATACCGCCGCTGTGCAACCCACCGTTGCCAGCCAGCCTTCTGAGCCAGCCGCCACGATAGCAGCCCCACAGCCGGAGCACGTTCCCACGCCTGTTGACGTTAGCCGCCCGTGGTTGGCGGACGATGCTGAATTGCCGTTGTCGGATGAACTACTTGCGCAAGCGCTCCCTTCGCGCCTCTTCCCCGGCGAACCGATTGCTGCGCCTGAGGACAGTGAACTGATGAACCTCGGCAAGGAGATCCACAAACAATCTGGTAAAACCGTCACCTTCAATAACGCCAACTGCTCCGCATACTGGCAGCAAGTCATCAATGAAGCTCTCACCGATGGCCAGCTATCACCGGCCGCGCTGGCGGTTCAGGTCGCAGTGGCAACTCGCCGCGGCTGGCGCAGCGGTGACAATCCCGAACTGATGGACGAAATTGTTTACGTCTACGGGCTGGAATATGCCGTTGAGATGTTTATCGCCCTACAGCACATTGAATTTGAATATAATTATCAAACCGTTCAGGTCACCTTTCTCGCAGAACCAGTCTCAGCTCGTGGAGCGGGTATGTTCGACGTTCGCCTGCGTGCGCATCTGGCACTTGCCGATGAACCACTCTGGCAGCGCTGCGTGGACAAACTCATCGCCGCATTGCCGGATATGCCTATCGGCCAACAGCCGCTGGTCGCGTTATTGTTGCCGGAACGCCCGGATATCGCCCACGACATCGCCCGCCGGGTGATGGCGCACAAAAATATCAGAACGGCAGAATGGCTGAAGCTGGTTGCCCGCGACCCGCAGGTCGTCAAAGCGCTGGAGCCTTACCAGGCGGAAAATCTGTTTAACGATTATTACCACGGCAGCGTCTGGAACGCGACGGTGATGCGCGAACAAGGTGTCGCCGGAATCTCCCGCTTTGCGCCCTACGTTCACGATGACCTGTGCGGCGAGCTGATAAGCTACGTTAATCATCCGCAGGCCCTGACGCAGCTGATCCGCGTGAGTGAACAAGGAAAACGCTGCCATGAACGGATGACTCAAGCCTGCACCCGTTTCCCACATGCGGCGCTGGCGGCATTAGCTGAACTGCTGACACAAAAAGAAGAGAAACGCTGGCGCATTATGCTGATGACCCAGTTGAGCGCCCGACCGGAACTGGTTGCGCAGATCGCGCCATGGATCTCTTCGCAGGCCGCAACGCTGCTGGAAACCTGCCAGCAGAAACTCGATCAGCAGACCGACTGCGCCAGTGACGATATGCTACCGCCGGTGCTGGTTTCCCCGCCGTGGGCGGCGAAAAAGAAAAAGTCCCCTATTCCCCAACTGGATTTATCACCACTGGCCTTAGACCCGGTCTGCATGCTGACGGAAGAGGCGGGCAAGCAGCTTCTCGAACAACGTAGCTGGTATGCCCAACAGGTGGAACTAAGCAGAGGAAAAGATGAAAAAAACTACCTGACGCGCTTAGGTAGTTTTCAGCGCTGGAATGGCAATAGTTATGACGACGCCCCCGACTCCGTACTTAGCGCCTGGCAAAGGCAGGATTATCCCGCGCTGATTGCCGAGTTTAAGGCCCACCACGGTTCTTCCTCACGCGAATGGGCGCTCTATATGCTCACCGCGCTGCCCGCAGAACAGGCGCTACAGGCCTGGAATGTACTCAGCAAAGAGCCGCATTCGGGCGCTGAATACGTGATGACGTACCTGCGTCTTGCCGGGCTGCCGGGCTTTATCCATTCTCTCTCACGTTACCCGCAAGAGAACTTATCCGTCGCTATCTGGTTTGCCGCCAGTGAACTGGCCCCAATGGTCGCTCGCGCCTTTAACAAACTTAAAACGGTGCGCGATGCTGCCCGCGAGTGGCTGCTGGCTTATCCGGAGCATGCCATTACCGGCCTGCTGCCCGCTGCCTTTGGTAAATCAGGCGAAGCGCAGGATAGTGCCCGACAGGCGATGCGTCTACTGGTGGACAACGGCCATCAGCCTCTGCTTGAGCAGGTCGCACATCGCTACAATCAGCCGGAGGTGATGGAGGCAGTTAACGCCCTACTCTCACTCGATCCGCTGGATAACCATCCGACCAAAATTCCAGCCCTGCCCGCGTTTTACCAACCCGCATTCTGGACGCGCCCGCAACTGCGTGAAAACGGCCAGGCTCTCCCGAACGCAGCATTAAAATCGCTCGGTGAAATGCTGCGCTTCCCGGTAGAAGAAGGCATTTACCCCGGCTTACAGCAGGTGAAAGATCTCTGCACTGCCGAGTCACTCGCCGCCTTCGCCTGGGATCTGTTCAGCGCCTGGCAAACCGCCGGAGCGCCATCCAAAGAGAGCTGGGCCTTTAGCGCGCTGGGAATTTTCGGCAACGACGACACCGCGCGAGCGTTAACGCCGCTGATCCGCGTCTGGCCGGGTGAATCCCAGCATAAACGCGCCACGGTCGGGCTAGATATTCTCGCCGCGATCGGCACGGATATCGCCCTGATGCAGCTTAACGGCATCGCCCAGAAGCTGAAGTTCAAAGCCTTACAGGAGCGCGCACGGGAAAAAATCGGCGATATCGCCGAGAGTCGTGAACTTACCGTTGCCGAGCTGGAAGACCGCCTCGCTCCGGATCTCGGATTGAACGATGATGGAACGTTAACCCTCGATTTTGGCCCGCGGCGCTTTATTGTTAGCTTTGATGAGGCGCTCAAACCATTCGTGCGCGATGAAAACGGCAGTCGTCTGAAAGACCTGCCAAAACCCAATAAGAGTGATGATGACACGCTGGCAACAGAGTCAGTTAATCGCTACAAAGCGCTGAAAAAAGATGCCCGCACGATTGCCGCCCAACAAATCGCGCGGATGGAATCCGCCATGTGCCAGCGCCGCCGCTGGACGTCGGAGAACTTCCACCTGTTCCTGGTGAGTCATCCGCTGGTACGCCATCTTACCCGTCGTCTGGTATGGGGCGTCTATGGTGCCGACAACAAACTGCAGGCCTGCTTCCGCGTTGCCGAAGACAACAGCTACAGCACCGCCGATGACGATCTCTTTACCCTGCCGGACGGCGAGATCCGCATCGGTATTCCGCACGTACTGGAAATACCTGCGGGAGACGCCGCCGCCTTCGGTCAACTGTTCGCCGATTACGAACTGCTGCCACCGTTCCGTCAGCTCGATCGCAACTGCTACACCCTGACGCCCGCTGAACTGTCTGCCTCAGAGCTGACCCGCTGGGCCGGGCGCAAATGTCCGAGCGGTCGGGTAATGGGGCTGGCGAATAAAGGCTGGCTGCGCGGCGACCCACAGGACGGTGGCTGGATTGGCTGGATGCTCAAACCGCTGGGACAGTGGACGCTGGTGATGGAAATTGACGAAGGCTTCGCCGTGGGCATGTCACCGGACGAACTGAGCGCCGAGCAGCTGTTAAGCAAACTTTGGCTATGGGAAGGCAAAGCGCACCAGTACGGCTGGGGCAACAACGGTCCGCAAACAGCAACGTTTTCCGTACTGGATAGCGTCAGCGCCAGCGAACTGATTAACGACATTGATGCGTTATTTGAATAGAACAAGGAACGTTTATGCACCACACAGTAACCCTGCCATGGCTGGCGGATGACGCACAGCTGGAATTGATCTTTAAAAAGGGCAAAGAACCGCTAAGCCACCGCCGCTGGCCGGGCGAGCCGGTGCCGCTGGTTGAGGAGGGGCGGATTCAACAGCTAGCGAACGATTTGCCGCAACGCTTCGGGAACACGCAACCGACAACATTTCATTACGGCGAATGTGATGAGCAGTGGCAACAGGCTATAGCGCAGGCGATCAGTTACATTAATATGCCCAAACCAGCAATCCCTGCCCGTGTAATGGCTGTACTAGTAGAACTCAGTGACAGTCATCATACCGAATATTTAGACGCGATCGTTCAACAGGAGGGGCTGGAATACGCTACTGAGGTGGTCATTGAACGGCAGAAGATAGGTATTCAATACAGTACTTCCAATATCTGGCGATCGACAAACACTGTCACTTTTTTCCCCTTCGTCAAGCAAAATGTCTGGCGATCCTGTACCTACCATGAGTTCGATATCCGCCTGCGTAAGCATTTTTCGTTGGCAGAGGAGTATTTATGGCAGCGCTGTGTCAACAAGCTCATTGCCGCGCTTCCTGATATTCCGCCAGATCGCCGTCCGTTAATGGCGATGCTACTGCCTGAAAGAGCAGATATAGCCACTAAGATGGCGACACTGCCTTCTTCATCAGCAGAATGGCTGAAAACGGTAATAACCGTCATTCCCGAAACGCTGGCAAAGCTCCGCAAGATGGACGTGTTTAATAACCACGAAGCTAGCGATGCCTGGTACGAAAACCATTATGGTTATGCTGCCTGCGCCGCGCTGCTGCGCGAACAAGGGTTAACAGCAGTATCACGCCTGGCACCGTATGCTCATGGTGACGATTGCGCCGGACTGCTGGCGCAGATCGACCATCCGCAAGCCGTGACCTTACTGCTACACGTCGCAGATAAAAATCAACGCAACATGGCGCGCGTGAACAAATATGCCAAACACTTTCCACAGGCGACGCTGGCCGCGCTGGCGGAGCTGTTGGTGCAAAAAAACGTGGCAGGAAGCCTCGGCTGGCTAAATAAATGGGGCGACGAACCAGATCTACAAGAACGTGAGTGCCGCCAGCCCAAGCTGGAGGCGATTTGGCAATCCCTATTGCAGGTATTGCTCACCGCTCAGCCATCATTGGTTGAGCAAATACTGCCATGGCTAACACCACAAGCCGCTGCTCTGTTACAGCTCCGCCCAGCGAAGCAGACCTCTGCCCCTCTCCTCACTACCGATAACGCCAGCCTGCCGGAAATTCTGCTCTCGCCGCCGTGGCGCGGCAAAAAGAAAAAAGCCGCCAGCCCGCGCCTGGAGCTTCCCGTACTCCAGGTTGCTCCGCAGGAATACTGGCAGCAGGGGGAAAGAGAGGCGCTGGCCACCAGTAAGCCAGCCTGTTTCTTTAACGACCTGCCGTTGAGCGAACGACTCACCCGCAAAAAAGAGATGGTATTACAGGAGTTGGGCTTTGAGCATATGGATTATCTGTTCCACCAATACACCCTGAACGGACAACAAAGCCATTTAGAACCGTGGGATAGTATCTTCCGTAATAAACCGGTGTGGTGTGAAGCCGCTATTCGGGCACTTCGTAACGGTGATAGTAAAACGCTACTACAAGCCTGGCAAAGCCATCTGGATACGGGCTATAAACCCAACGACTGCTGGAATCTTTATCTGCTGATGCAGTTGCCCCGCGAACAGGCTGCGACGCTGTGGCAGCGCATCAATGAAGAGAACTTCAAATTCGTTGGGGCCGAATATACGCTGAGCATCCTCGGGACAGATGCCCTGCCCGGCCTGCAACTGGCGCTTCAGCATCGGCCAAAAGAGATCTTTCCGCTGCTGATTCATATCGGTGCGACGGAACTGGCGCTACCGGTCGCCCGCCTCTGGCGACGTTTCCAGGCGCAGAGCAACCTCGCACGCCAGTGGCTACTGCAATGGCCGGAACATGCCGCCACTGCGCTAATCCCGCTGGCGTTCGACAAAGCGGGCGATAGCCGCGAAGCAGCCATTAACGCCCTGCGCCTGCTGTACCAGCAAGGTCACGAAGCGCTGCTGCAAACGGTCGCCCAGCGCTGGAACGAACCGCCGTTGTGGGCGGCCCTGAAGCTACTCCTGACGCAGGATCCGCTGGACAACTACCCGGCCCGGACGCCGAAAGCGCCGGACTTCTGGCAGCCCGCGCTTTGGCGCAGGCCGCGACTGATCAGTAACGACCAGCCGCTAACCGACGACGCATTGGAAATCCTCGGCGAGATGCTGCGCTTCGCCCTGGGCGGCCATCATTACTGCGGGCTGGATATTGTCAAAGCCGCCTGTCAGCCCCAGTCGCTGGCCGCTTTTGCCTGGGATCTGTTTAACGCCTGGCAAAGCACAGGGGCTCCCGCCAAAGAGAACTGGGCATTTCAGACGCTGGGCATCTTCGGTGATGAAAGCACCGTACGCTGCCTGACTGCGCTAATCCTCGCCTGGCCGCAGGAGGGGAAATCGGCCCGCGCCGCCAGCGGGCTGCATATCCTCACCCGCATCGGCAGCGATATGTCATTGCTCCAGCTGCACCATATCTCGCAGCGCGCCAAATCGCGCCCGCTGCGCGAGAGCGCGGAACAGTATCTTAAAGAGGTTGCCGAAGCGCGCGACCTGAGCGAAGAGCAACTGCAAGACCGGCTGACGCCGACGCTGGGGCTGGATGATGCGCGGGCGCTGACCTTTGACTTTGGTACCCGTAGCTTTAGCGTGCGCTTTGATGAAAACCTGCTGCCGGTGATATACGACCAGCAGGGAGCGCGGCAAAAAAGTATTCCGCGCCTGCGTGCCGAGGATGAGCAGACCAAAGCAGTGGAAGCGCTGACCCGACTGAAAGGCCTGAAAAAAGATGCAACCCAGGTAGCAAAACGCCTGCTGCCGCACCTGGAAAGTGCGCTACGGCTAGCGCGGCGCTGGAGTCGAGCTGAGTTTCAGGCGCTGTTTGTTGACCATCCGCTGACCAGCCATCTGACCCGGCGCTTAGTGTGGGGAGTTTACACACCGAATGAACCACGACGTCTGCTCAACGCCTTTCGCGTCGCAGCAGAGGGCGAATTCTGCAATAGCCTGGATGAAACTATCGCCCTGCCGGAGGATGCCGTGTTCGGCATCGCTCATCCACTGGAAATGGGTGATAAAACGTGCGCGGCGTTCGAACAAATCCTCAACGACTACCTGCTGTTGCAGCCCTTCCGCCAGCTGGCGCGCCGTACGGTGCTGCTGACGCCATCAGAAGCGGGCAGCAGCAAACTGATGCGCTGGCAGGGAAAATCGACCACCTGCGGGCAGCTGTTGGGGATCCGCAGCCGCGGCTGGTGGCAGGCTAACGAAAACTGTTTCTGTTACGACCTCTCGCAGCATCGGCTGATACTGGAGGTTACGCCAGGGTTTGTTCACTACAACATCGACGCCAAAGCAAGCCAGCAGTTCGGCACCATTACGCTCTATCGCGACGAACGCCCCGCCGCCTTCTCACAGCTTGATTCTCAGGATCTTAGCGAGGCGCTAAGCACGGTGGATATTATTTTCCGCTAAAACAAAAATGCGGTGAGTCGATTAGCCACACGATTCAACTCCCCGCATGAGTCGGATAGTGACTTTTCAGTTCCACTTACCTAATGAGCCTTTTTGACTACAAAATATGCAGGGAGATGTTGCGCTAAATATAGCTCGCTATAACAGCTCAGAAATAAAGGACTTCACGTTATCCGCTGCGCATAAAATAACGCCTTATCTTATTACCGCTGTCATTTTAAGGAAGAAATATGTCACAACAGGAAAAACACCTTCAGCGCCCGCCGGCTGCCGTGCTGTATGCCGACGAACTCGCACGGCTTAAGCAGGATGATCCGCTCCCTTGCCCTCCTGGCTGGCAATTGAGCCTGCCGGCGGCGCGGGCTTTTATCCTTGGTGATAGCGCTCGCAATATTAGCTGCAAGGTGGTTATTAGCCCCGCCGCCGTTGAACGGATGCTGGTAACGCTGGCGACCGGGCGCGGCCTGATGCTGGTAGGCGAGCCGGGAACGGCGAAATCACTGCTCTCAGAGCTGCTGGCTACCGCCGTTTGCGGTGATGCCGGGCTCACTATCCAGGGCGGCGCGGCCATTACGGAAGATCAAATCAAATACGCGTGGAACTATGCATTACTGATAAACCAGGGGCCGTCGACACAGGCGCTGGTGCCCGCCCCGCTGTATCAGGGAATGCGCGACGGTAAAATCGTTCGCTTTGAAGAGATCACCCGCACCCCGCTGGAAGTTCAGGACTGCCTGCTGGGGATGCTTTCCGATCGCGTAATGGCGATCCCGGAACTGACCGGCGATGACAGCCAGCTGTACGCCCGCGCCGGATTTAATATTATCGCCACCGCCAACACCCGCGACCGCGGGGTTAACGAAATGAGCGCGGCACTGAAACGCCGCTTCGATTTCGAAACCGTCTTTCCGATTATGGATTTTCAGCAGGAGCTGGAGCTGGTGGCCAGCGCCTCGGCCCGGCTGCTGGAGCATAGCGGCATCCCACATAAAGTACCCGACGCCGTGCTGGAGCTATTGGTGCACACTTTCCGCGATCTGCGCGCCGACGGCGGCAAGAAAACGTCCATGGACACCCTCAACGCCATTATGTCCACCGCCGAAGCGGTTAACGTCGCCCACGCCGTCGGGGTGCGGGCGTGGTTTTTAGCCAGCCGCGCCGGGGAGCCCGCCGATCTGGTGGATTGCATCGCCGGGACCATCATTAAAGATAATGAAGATGACCGCGCCCGCCTGCGTCGCTATTTTGAACAACGCGTCGGCACGCATAAAGAAGCCCACTGGCAGGCCTATTATCAGGCCCGTCACCGTCTGCCGTGAGGGAACACGCATGCCTGAACAGCCGTTAATTATCGGCGTTCGTCATCACAGCCCGGCCTGCGCCAGGCTGGTGAAGGAACAGATTGAACAAACGCGTCCGCGCTACGTCTTGATTGAAGGCCCGGCAGATTTTAATCATCGGCTGGATGAGCTGTTTTTACCTCATCAGTTGCCCATCGCCATCTACAGCTACTGCCAGCATCAGGACGGCGGCACGGCTGGACACGGTGCCTGGACGCCGTTCGCTGAATTTTCTCCTGAATGGCAGGCCTTGTTAGCCGCACGCGCAACCGGGGCGCACGTCCGATTTATCGACCTGCCGGTGTGGGCGCAGAGTGATGACGATGAAGAGAACGCTGACACTCGTCGCGCCGATGACCAGCAGCGCCTGCTCCAGGCCAGCGGGATGGAGAATACCGATACCCTGTGGGACCACTTGTTTGAAGACGAAACCCAACGTGCTGACCTGAAGCAGGCGCTGGAGACTTACTTTATCCGCCTGCGCGGCGACGAAAGCGGTGGTGAAAACAATCACCAGCGCGAAGTCTTTATGGCCCGCTGGCTGGCATGGGCGATGGGGCAAAATGACGGCGCGGTAGTAGTGGTCTGCGGCGGCTGGCATGCCCCGGCGCTGGCCGCACAATGGCGAAATTGCCCGGCGCAAACGCAGGAACCTGAATGCCCGCCTTCGCCGACGCCCGATACCATCACCGGCTGCTATCTGACGCCCTATAGCGAAAAGCGCCTGGACGTGCTGGCAGGTTATCTTTCCGGGATGCCCGCACCGGTGTGGCAAAAATGGTGCTGGCAGCTCGGTCAACAGCAGGCCGGTGAACAGTTGCTGAAAAACCTGCTCACCCGTTTACGCCAGCGTCACCTGCCCGCCTCCACGGCCGATCTCGCCGCCGCCCATCTGCGCGCCATGGCGCTGGCACAGCTTCGCGGTCACGCCCAGCCGCTGCGTTGCGACTGGCTTGATGCGCTGGCGGGGTCGCTCATTAAAGAAGCGCTGAATGCCCGGATGCCGTGGAGCTATCGCGGCGTGATTCATCCGGATACCGACCCGATCCTGCTGACAATAGTCGATGCGCTGGCGGGTTCTGGCTTCGGCAAGCTGGCGTTGGGAACGCCTCAACCCCCGTTGCCGCTGGATGTGGAGCGCGAGCTGGCTCGGGTCGATATTACCCTGTCCGGTAGCCTGACTCTCAACCGCTTTGAGCCCGGGGGATTAGCGCAAAGTCAGGTACTGCACCGGCTGGCCATTCTCGATATTCCAGGGATCCAGCGGCGACAGGGCAGCGCAATGACGCTTTCCGGTGACGGCGAAGAGTGCTGGTCGCTGTTTCGTCCGCTGGAACAGCATGCCGCGCTGATTGAAGCCGCCTGCCACGGTGCCTCCCTGGCAGAGGCCGCGCGCCAGCGGCTTGAGGTAGACATGCTGGATTCCATCGGCATCCGTAGCCTGGCCGCCAGCCTGAACCAGGCGGCACTGGCGGGGCTATCTACTTTTAGCCAGCAGATGCTGGATCAGTTGGCGCAGCTTATTGCCGGGGAGAGCCAGTTCGCCGAAATGGGCCCGGCGCTGGAGGTGCTTTATGCGCTGTGGCGTCTGGACGAAATCAGCGGTATGCAGGATGCCGTGGTGCTGCAAACTACGCTCTGCGCGGCGCTTGACAGGACGCTATGGCTCTGCGAGTCCAGTGGCGTTGCCGAAGAGGCGCAGTTTCACGCCCATCTGCATAGCTGGCAGACGCTGTGCCATATTCTACGCGATATGCAAAACGGCAGCGTTTTACCTGGCGTGTCGCTCAGTGCCGCCCTGGCGTTATTTGAACGGCGTATAAGAGCGTTCGATGCCGCCCCGCTCGACCGCGGTGCGGCGCTCGGCGCACTGCTTCGCCTTGAGCATCCCGCAGCAACTGCTGAAGCGGCCCTGACGTTATTGGCGCAGTTGCCGTCGCAGCGGCTGGGGGAAGCTGTGCACGGCATGCTGGCGCTAGCCCGCCATCAGTTGGCCTGCCAGCCCGCGTTTATCGCCGGATTCAGCGGATTACTTGCTCAACTGGCCGAGGATGAGTTCATCCTCGCCCTGCCGGATTTACGCGCGGCGATGGCCTGGCTGCCACCACGCGAACGCGGTGCGCTGGCGCGTCAGGTTCTCGATCACTATCACATGACCATGCTGCCGACGCATGTGCTTCAGGCACCGCTCCCCTGTACGCCGGAACGCTTTACTCGCCATCAGCAGTTAGAACAGCAGGCGCTGGCAGCGCTGCAGCACTGGGGAATTCACTAATGCATACGCTATCCGATCTTCTGACTACCCGAGAACTCCAGCGCTGGCGGCTGATTTTAGGCGAAGCCGCCGAGAACAGTCTTGGCGGGCTTGACGAACGCGCCTGCCAAATAGACCAGGCGCTGGAGTGGCTATATGGCCGCGACCCCGAACGCCTACAGCGCGGCGAACGCCAGGGCCGGCTAGAGGGCTCGAACCTGACGACGCCTGAGTGGATCAACGCCATCCATACGCTTTTTCCGCAACAGGTCATCGAACGACTCGAGAGTGATGCGGTGCTGCGCTACGGCATTGATGAGGTGGTGACTAATCTGGAGGTGCTGGAACGCATCGAACCTTCCGAAAGCCTGCTGCGTGCGGTGCTGCATACCAAACATCTGATGAATCCGGATGTACTGAACGCCGCCCGCAAGCTGGTACGCCAGGTTGTCGAGCAAATCATGGCCCGGCTGGCAAAAGAGGTTCGTCAGGCCTTTTCCGGCGCACGCGATCGTCAGCGTCCCTCGCGCATCCCGCTGGCGCGCAATTTCGACTTCAAAAACACTCTGCGCGCTAACCTGAAGCACTGGGACCCGCAGCGCGGCAAGCTGTACATTGAATCACCGAAGTTTATCAGCCGCATTAAGCGCCATAGCGAAAAATGGCAATTGATTTTGCTGGTCGATCAGAGCGGTTCGATGGTGGATTCCGTTATTCATTCCGCCGTCATGGCGGCCTGTTTGTGGCAACTGCCGGATATCCGCACTCACCTGGTGGCCTTTGATACCAGCGTGGTAGATCTCACCGCCGACGTCGCTGACCCGGTCGAGCTGCTGATGAAAGTTCAGCTTGGCGGCGGTACCAACATCGCCCAGGCGGTGGAGTATGCCCGGCAGCTCATTGAACAGCCGCAAAAAAGCGTCATCGTGCTGGTGAGCGATTTTTTTGAAGGCGGTGCAACATCCCTGTTGATTCACCAGGTGAAGCAGAGCGTGCAAAGCGGTATCAAAGTCCTCGGGCTGGCGGCCTTAGACAATACGGCATCGCCCTGTTATGACCACGAAATGGCTCAGTCTCTGGTCAACGTTGGGGCGCAAATCGCCGCGATGACCCCCGGTGAACTGGCTGCCTGGCTGGCGGAGAATTTGCAATCATGATGCCTTTACGCCCCGAACTACTCGAGCTTACGCAGCAGGCGCTGATGGCGTTGAGCAATGCCGGATTCGTTAAACGCAGTATCAAAGAGCTGGATAGCGGTAATATTCCCGAGCTGGAGCAGGATGATGCTGGTACGCTCACCGCTCTGTTTAACGATGGGATCCGCACCCGGCTGGCAAAGGACCAGGCGCTGAAAGAGTCCAGTTGCACCTGCGGCGCCAGCGGCATGTGCCGCCATCGAGTGATGCTGGTGCTGAGCTATCAGCGCGCCAATATCAGCGACGACGTACCCGAAGAGGCGACGGAAAATACCGAGCGCTGGCATCCTGGATTGTGGCAGGAAGAGCTGGCAACCCTACCCGACGCCGTCCGTAAGCGGGCGCAACAGTTAGCGGATAAAGGGTTAGCTGTGGAGCTGTTCTGCTTGCCAGGCGAAATGCCTTCGGCAAAGCTGCCGATGAGCGATGTGCGTTTTTACTCCCGCAGCAGCATCCGCTTTGCCCGCTGCGATTGTGTGGAAGGATCGCTGTGCGAACATGTGGCGCTGGCGGTACAGGCATTTACCGACGCCGAAGCCCAACAGCCCGGCTTTACTCATCTGGTCTGGCAAACCCGCAGCCACAAGGTGGCCACCAGCGGGGGTCCATTTGATACCCCAGAGGGCGAAGCCTGTCGGCATAGTCTCCAGCAGCTAAGCCACCTTCTGTGGCAAGGCGGTATCAGCCAGCCGCCGATCAATCTTGACGCCGCGTTTACCCGCGCACAGCGTGCAGCGCATGCGGCCAACTGGCGCTGGGTCGAAGGGGCGCTTGACGAGGTTCGCCAGGGAGTCGATGCGTTCCAGCAGCGTGCCAGCTATTATCACCCCGCACAGCTACTCGCTAAGCTCGCCGGACTTAACGCCCGCCTTGAAAGCGCCGGACACATGGCGCAACTTGCCGTTCCGCCTCTGCCGTGGCTCACCATCGTCGGTCTGGGCGTTGCCGGTGAGGCACAGCTCGACCACGTGCGGCTTATCTCTTTAGGCATGCGCAGCTGGCAGAATAACCGCCAGTATGGTTTACGCATCTGGTTTAGCGATCCGGACACCGGCAGTATCCTGCATTTATCGCACAGCTGGCCGCTGGCTGAACGGGTGCAAAGCCCGGCATGGCAGCGTCGCCTGTTTACTTTTCAGGCCGGGGCGCTGGCGGGCGGGCAAATCATTTCCCAATCGGCGCGGCGTAATGCCAATGGCGAACTGCTGCTGGGCACACGCCACCGCCTGAGCAGCAACGTTCCGCTCACCCCGGACGCCTGGCTTATGCTCAATGCGCCACTGCGCCAGCCGGGCGTGGCGGCGCTGCGCGAATATCTGCACCAGCGCGCCCCGGCCTGCGTACGTCCGCTCAACCAGGTGGATAATTTATTTATTTTGCCGATTGAGGAGTGCCTTGCCGTGGGCTGGGATGCGGCGCGGCAAACGCTGGATGCGCAGGTTATCAGCGGCGAGGGGCAAGATAATCTTCTGCATCTGTCGCTCCCCGCTTCTGCCAGCGCACCTTTTGCCGTTGAGCGGATGGCGGTGCTGCTGGGGCAAGAAGACGATCCGGTGGTAATGGTTTCCGGGATGGTCACGTTTAATCATGGACAGCTCACCCTGGAACCGCTGGTGATGATGACCCGCTCGCGGGCCTGGGCGCTGGATGCCGAACCGCACCCCGCAGGGCCGTTGCCCGCCGCCGATTTATCACCGGTGGTATCTCAGACGGGATTGCTTTTACAGCGGTGCCAGGAGGTGTTAATCCAACTCCTGCATAATGGTCTACGCTACCAACAACAGAACCTTTTTCGTGAAGCGAGTACGCTGGCCGACGAACTGGCGGAGCAAGGTTTTAACCAGTTGGCTCGTTTGCTGCGCCAGCTGCATGAGAATAAATCCGCCATTGCGGATAACACATTGAATAAATTATCTTTACTCTATCTACAGCTGCAAATGGCACAATATTAAACAAAGGGAATCGTTATGCAATTCAACCGCAAGATTGTCACTATCCTGAGCGCAACCGTATTGCTGGCGGCTCTGGTCGGCTGCGATAACAAAAAAGACGAGGTTAAAGCCTTTAGCAACACCATGAACGGCGTTGAGCTGACGTTCACCTATCACTACAAAGGGGACATCGTGACGCGTCAGGATGCGGACAACACCATTCCTTATAAATCGCTCGGGGTGACTAACGAAGAGCAGGCGCGCAAGATTATCGACCCCATCGGTGCGGCTTACGGCAGCATTAAAGGCGTCACGCACAAGGTGGACTATAAGGAGAGCTACGCACAGGAGCATCTCTCTATCGACTTTAATCAGGTCAAAATCAGCGAACTGTGCAAACTGCCGGGAGCCAGTTTTACCGATTGCGCGCAAAAGTTTATTTCGCTTAGCGAGTCGGAAAAAATGCTGACGTCGCAGGGATTTAAAGAGGTGAAATAACGTCAATTCCCGGCTTACGCTGCGCTGACCGGGCTACGGGGCTGTGCCTTCGGGTAGCCCGGCTAAGGCGTTTACGCCGCAAGCCGGGGAAGCATATCAGGATTTCGCGTGCGCGCGTTCGGTCAGGCCGCGCAGGAAGTAACGCAGGAACTGGTCACCGCATTCGCGGTAGTTTTTATGGTCCGGCGCGCGCATCATGGCGGTGATCTCCGGCATTGAAACGCGAAATTTCTGCTGGGTAAGGATAGCGAGAATGTCATCAGTCTTCAGGGAGAAGGCGATACGCAGTTTTTTCAGCACGATGTTATTATTCACCCGGCGCTCAACCGCCAGCGGCGGTGCGGATTCATCTTTACCGCGTTTGTCGTAAATCAGGCCGTTGAGGAAGTTCGCCAGCACGATGTCCGGGCAGCGCGCAAACCCTTCTTCTTCTTCTTTTTTCAGCCACGGTACCAGTTGCTCTGCACTCACCGGCGCATCTGCCAGAGTAAAAATGCGCACCAGGCCGTTATTGTTGGTTTTCAGGATGTAGCGCAGGCTACGTAAGATATCGTTACTGATCATAATGCCTTCATGATGAAAAATTCTGGCGCTAAGTCTAACACGTTCCGGCAAATTATGACCCTAGCCACAAAACCATTATATAGGCGAATAATGCCGCGGCCAGCGCAGTCAAAAAAAACCATCCACCGTTGGTACGTAAAGGGGACCAGGGGATTGATACCCCGCATATGATGCTTACAGGGAATATCCAGAAGCTATGAAGAAGCGAAATCACCAGCACCCAGAGCTCTTTATTAATCACACACCACAGAAAGAGAATTCCGACGGCGCATATCGCACCTGCCAGGCTATAGCAGAACATCGCTACCCCTTTTACTACGCCTTTATCCGTTTCGCCAGCTAATGCCTTTTCCGAATTCGCTTGTGAGCCAGTCATATAAATCCTTTTAAATTACAATATTACAGCCCAATCGCCTCTTTCAGGCTTTTCAGGTAGCGACGGCTGACCGGTACAGTTTGCCCGGCGCGCATTAGCAGCTCCGCCTGACCGTTCTCCTCCAGGCGAATCTCCTTAAGGTGGGCCATATTGACCAGGTACTGGCGATGACAGCGCAGCAGCGGCGTTCGGTTCTCCAGCGTGCGCAGAGTCAGCTCGGTAAATCCCTCTTTCCCTTCGCTATCGGTGACGTAAATACCGCTCATTCGGCTGCTGACAAACGCCACGTCTTCCATTTGTAATAACCAGATCCGGCTGTGGCCAGTGCAGGGGATATATTTTAGCGCCTGCTGGGTATCGTCGAGGACGGTCATATCCTGCAGGCTGCGCTCATGGCGCAGGCGGGCCAGCGTTTTCTCCAGCCTCATGGACTCAATCGGCTTGAGCAAATAATCAAACGCGTGCTCTTCGAACGCTTTCACCGCATATTCATCAAAAGCAGTAAGGAAGACGATATAAGGCCGATGTTCCGGGTCAAGCATGCCGACCATTTCGAGGCCGCTAATCCGCGGCATCTGAATATCCAAAAACAGCACGTCCGGGCGCAGTTTATGCACCGCGCCAATTGCCTCTACGGCATTCCCGCACTCGCCGACGATCTCAATATCAGGCTGGGTCTCCAGCAAGATACGCAGATTTTCACGCGCCAGCGGCTCGTCGTCGACAATTAAAACTTTTAACATGCGTTCTCCTCCAGAGGCAGTCGCAGCGTAACGCGGGTAAAACACTCCGGTTCGCAGGTGACGGTTATTCCGCAGTCGGCACCGAAGCGCGCCCGCAGTCGTCGGTCAACCAGGTTCATTCCCAGCCCGCTAGCGCTGGGTTTATCCTGGTAAAGCCCGGCGTTATCTTCAATATCCAGCTGCAACCAGCGCTCATATTGGCTCGCGCGAATGGTGATTTCGCCGACGCCAAGGTGCTGCGAAGTGCCGTGTTTAATCGCATTTTCGACTATCGGTTGCAGGGTAAAGGCCGGAAGATGATGCTGCGCCAGCGCCTCGGGCACCAGCATTTGAATCTGTAAATTGGCCTGAAAACGCGCTTTCTCAATCTGCAAATAGGCGTTCACATGTTCAATTTCATCTGCCAGGGTGACGATTTCCGCTGGCCGTTTCAGGTTTTTACGGAAAAAAGTCGACAGATATTGCACCAGCTGTCCGGCCTGATCGCTGTCACGGCGAATCACCGCCTTTAGCGTATTCAGCGCGTTAAACAGGAAGTGTGGGTTCACCTGAGCGTGCAGCAGCTTAATCTCCGATTGGGTCAGCAGCGCCTTTTGCCGCTCATACTGACCGGCCAGAATCTGCGCTGACAGCAACTGCGCAATCCCCTCCCCCAGCGTGCGGTTGATGGAGCTAAATAACCGGTTTTTCGCTTCATACAGTTTAATGGTGCCGATGATCCGCTGATTCTCACCGCGCAGCGGAATAACCAGCGTGGATCCCAACTTACAGTGAGGATGAATCGAGCAGCGATAAGGCACTTCATTGCCATCGGCATAGACCACTTCGCCGGTATCAATCGCCTTCTGGGTATACAGGGAAGAGATCGGCTTGCCGGGCAGATGGTGATCGTCGCCGATCCCGGTAAACGCCAGCAGCTTGTCGCGATCGGTGATGGCCACCGCGCCGATATCCAGCTCCTGAATAAGCACCTGCGCCACCTTCATGCTGTTCTCTTCGTTAAATCCCTGGCGCAGGATCCCTTCCGTTGAGGCGGCAACCTTCAGCGCCGTAGCCGAGAACGCAGAGGTGTATTTCTCAAACATCGCCCGCTTATCCAGCAGGATACGCATAAACAGCGCCGCGCCGACGGTATTGGTGACCATCATCGGCGCGGCGATGCTCTGCACCAGATGCAGGGCATCCTGAAACGGACGGGCGATCAGCAGGATAATCAGCATCTGCACCATTTCGGCAACGAAGGTGATAGCGCCAGCGGTCAGCGGGCTGAAGACTTTATCCGGTCGCCCACGTTTCACCAGAATGCTGTGTACCAGACCGCCGAGCAGCCCTTCAACAATGGTGGACACCATACAGCTTAATGCCGTCATGCCGCCCATTGAGTAGCGATGCAGCCCGCCTGTTAGCCCCACCAGACCGCCGACTACCGGGCCGCCCAGCAGGCCGCCCATCACCGCACCGATAGCGCGCGTATTGGCGATCGAGTCTTCGATATGCAGGCCGAAATAGGTTCCGAGGATACAGAAAATAGAAAAAGTGACGTAACACAGCAGCTTGTGCGGTAGACGGACGGTGACCTGCATTAAAGGAATGAACAACCGCGTTTTGCTCATCAGCCATGCAATGACCAAAAATACGCACATCTGCTGAAGCAGCAGCAACACCAGATCAAACTCGTACATACCCGCAGACCACACTTCATTTGAAAGTGCGTAACATACACTGCCTTCTTATAACTTTCTTTGAAGCAATACAAGAAAATGATAATTCATGTTCAGGATCACACTTCTGATCGCTTTCCGCGCCCTTTATTGTGCAAAAAACAAGCAAAATTTCTCTCTTCATAAAAGAACTTCTACAGTTAATAAAGGAGAACGCGGCGGGAGGAGAGAATGGCGCTTTATACAATTGGTGAGGTCGCGCAGCTTTGTGACATCAATCCCGTGACTTTACGCGCCTGGCAACGGCGTTACGGATTACTTAAACCCCAGCGTACCGACGGCGGGCACCGATTATTTAATGAGTTCGAGATAGACCGCATTCGCGAGATTAAGCGCTGGATTGACTCTGGCGTGCAGGTGGGAAAAGTCAAAACGCTGTTGATGGATAACGAGCAGGAGATCGCCGATGGTTGGCGCGAGCAGCAGGAGATCCTGCTAGGGTTTCTACAAAATGGTAGCTATCACCGTTTGCGCCTGTGGCTTAAAGAGCGCAGCCGCAGCGAATCTGCACATATCCTGATCAAGCACCTGATTAATCCCCTACGCCAGCGCCTGTTGAGCCCGCAACCAACGCTGCTGGCGCTACGAGGTATTCTTGACGGTATTCTTATCAATCATGTCGCCCGAAGCCTGTCATCTGCTGCCAAACAGCCGGGTAGCCATGCGCTGGTGATTGGCTGGAATATTAACGATCTTACCCGGCTTTGGCTGGAAGGCTGGATAGCCTGCGAGCAGGGCTGGCAGGTTGATATCCTCGCTCATTCGTTGACCCAGATTCGCCCGGAGCTTTTCCCCGACAGCACATTGATGGTCTGGTGTGGTGATGTTCCCGCCAGCTCCCAGCAAGAGCAAATGCGTCTTTGGGAGCAGCAGGGCCAGGTTATCTGGCTCAATAACTCTGCGGCATCATAGGCGAATATTTTCCCGGAGGCAGCGCTTGATGCGCCTTGTCCGGGCTACTAAACCCAGACCGCGCTTCCGTTCGGGCACGGACCCGTAGCCCGGTCAGCGCAGCGCCACCGGGGCGAAGCAGCGTAGATGAATCAGGTTTGGCACATTTCCCGGAGGCGGCGCTTGACGCGCCTGTCCGTGCTACCGGCTCGCAGATGCTTGTAAACCCGGAGGTAATGTCGTAGCTAAAAAGCAATTAATGTTTTATTAACACCTGCGCTTCACCGTATAATCTCCGCGTTAACATCAGGAGCCTATTATGAAGCCAGCGAAAATTGCGGTTATCACCCTATTCTTATTTATGGCCATTAGCGGCATCGGCGGCGTGATGCTGGCCGGTTATTCATTTATTGTTCGCGGCGGTGTCGGCTGATTAGCCGGTTCAGCCGTTCAAAACCGCGGTCGACGATAATCGCCGCCAGCGCCACCAGCAGCGCCCCCTGAATGACATAAGCAGTATTAAACCCACTCAGGCCAATAACAATCGGCGTGCCGAGAGTATTCGCGCCCACCGTTGAGGCGATGGTCGCCGTACCAATATTGACAATAGTCGACGTACGAATACCGGCCAGCATCACCGGTGCCGCCAGCGGCAGCTCCACTTTTATCAGCCTCTGCCAGCCGCTCATCCCCATCCCCTGGGCGATAGTTAACACCCCGGACGGCACTGCCCCGAGCCCGGCCAGCGTCCCCTGCAAAACCGGCAATATGCCGTATAGCGCCAGCGCAATCAGCGCAGGCTGCCAACCGAATCCCATCACCGGCACCGCAATCGCCAACACCGCCACCGGCGGAAATGTTTGCCCCATTGCAGCAATCGTCTCCACCAGCGGGCGAAACTCCTGCCCCGCAGGACGCGTCACCGCAATCCCGGCCCCGACACCTACGACCGTCGCCGCCAGGCTGGAGAGCGCCACCAGCCAAAAGTGCGCCAGGGTGAGAGAAACAAAACTCTCCTGCTGATAAACCGGACGCGGCAGCTCGGGAAACAGCGTGCTGAACAGCGGCGCGCTGTGGGGCAACACCAGCAGCAGCGCGATAAACATTCCCGTTAGCCACAGCAACGGATCACGCAGAACTTTCACGCCGGACCTCCTCCCGCAGCAGGTCGGCAAAATGCAGCGTCCCGCAGGCCTGGCCTTGTTCATCAACCACCGGCAGCACCTCACGGCGATGAGCAACAAACTGAGACAGCGCCTCACGCAGGGTCATTGTCACATTTAACGCATCCCCCGCCAGGCGCTCATCGCGGCGCAGATAATCGCCGACGCCGCGCAGCGCCAACAGGCGCACGCCCAGTTCGCTGCGGCCAAAGAAGGTCTGTACAAACGCATTTTTCGGCTCAAGCAGCATCTGCAAAGGTTCGCCCTGCTGTACCACTTCGCCGCCGTCCATCAGCACCAGATGATCCGCCAGGCGCAGAGCCTCATCGATATCGTGGGTCACCAGCACAATCGTTCGCCCCAGCAGGCGGTGAATGCGAATCATCTCCTGCTGTAGCGCTTCGCGCGTCACCGGGTCGAGCGCGCCAAAAGGTTCATCCATCAGCAAAACTTCCGGATTGGCCGCCAGGGCGCGCGCCACGCCGACGCGCTGCTGCTGACCGCCGGAAAGCTGGTGTGGATAGCGCTCACGTAGCAGCGGCTCCAGCCCCAGCAGCGCCATCAGTTCATCAACCCGCGCCTGTGTTTTCTGCCGGGACCACTTTTGCAACTGCGGAACGGTGGCAATATTCTGCGCTACCGTCCAGTGGGGGAACAGACCAATGGACTGGATGGCGTAGCCCATTCGGCGGCGCAGTTCGAGAACCGGCTGCTGGCGGATATCCTGCCCAGCGAAACGAATCGTGCCGCTATCGTGTTCCACCAGCCGATTTATCATCTTCAGGGTGGTCGATTTGCCCGAGCCGGAAGTGCCAATCAGCACCGAAAATGCCCCTTCGCGCAGATGCAGATGAAGGTTTTTTACCGCAGGCTGTCCGGCAAAGGCTTTGTTGACGCCGTCGAACTCAATCACGGGCCTCTCCTTTCAGTAATGCGCCCCACAGCGCGAATAGCGCATCGACCACCACCGCCAGCGCGATGGTCGGGATAACCCCCAGCAGCACCAGGTCCAACGCGCTGCTCAGCAGCCCCTGGAAAACCAACGCGCCGAAGCCACCCGCGCCAATTAACGCCGCCACGACCGCCATGCCGACGGTCTGCACGCTGACCACCCGCAGGCTGCGCAATAATACAGGCAGCGCCAGCGGCAATTGTACCAGGCGAAAACGCTGACCGCTGCTCATCCCCATCGCCACGGCGCTTTCCAGCGCTTCGCGGGGCACCTGTTGCAATCCGGTCACCACTCCTCGCACCAGCGGCAAGAGTGCATACAGCACCAGCGCAATCAAAGCAGGCGTCATGCCGGTACCGGAAACGCCAAGCTGCGCCATCCACGGGAACTGGCTGGCTAATCCGGCAAGCGGTGCGATCAGCAGGCCGAACAGCGCCACCGAGGGCACGGTTTGAATCATGTTGAGAACGGCAAAAACCGACGATTGCCAGCGGGGATGCCGCCAGACCCAAATGCCAATGGGCAACCCAATCAGCAGCCCTGGCAGCAGGGTGCCAAACAGCAGCGTGAGATGCTGATACAGCGCATCGTCAAAAACATCCTGGCGGTTGAAGTACTCTTTAAGCAGCGACAGGTCATCAAGCGCGCCTGACCACAGAAGCAGCGCAGGCAACAGCCAGATTTGCGCATTCAGCAGCCAGCGCCAGAGCGTGCGCGGCGTCAGGCGGCGAACGGCGTCGCTGGCGATCAGCAGACAGAGCGCCAGCGCCAGCCAAAGACCGCTGCCGGGCGAGGTGCGGGCCAACGGCGAACCGCTACGCGCCAGTTCAACCGCCGCCTGACCTGCGCCCAATAGCAAAAGCGGCAGCAGCAGATCCGACAGCAGAAAAATAAGCAGTAGTGGAAGACGTCCAGGACGCCAGCATAGCAGCCCAATCAGCAGCGTTACCGCACCCTGTATACCAGCCAGCCACGGCCAAACCTGCCACAGCCAGCGCCCCTCGCCGGATAACAGCCGGTTAGGGGCATAATTGATAAACGGCAGCGCCATCACTAGCAGCAACAACAGCGCCAGCAGCAACGCAACCCGGTTATAACAACGCATCGTCACGCGGGTTCTACTTCAGCAGCCCTTTTTGTTGCAGATAGTCAGCGGCGACCTTCTTCGCATCCAGGCCCTCTACCGCAATGCTGGCGTTCAGTTTTTGCAACGTTTTTTCATCAAGGCTGGCGAATACCGGCTGTAACCATTCGGCTATCTGCGGATATTCCTTTAACACGGCCTCACGCACGACGGGAGCTGGAGCATAAATCGGCTGCACGCCTTTCGGGTCGCTCAGAGTTTGCAGCCCCAGCGCGGCAACCGGGCCATCGGTACCGTAGGCCATCGCCGCATTCACGCCGGAAGTTTGCTGTGCCGCCGCCTTGATGGTGACCGCCGTATCGCCACCCGCCAGCGATAACAGCTGGTTTTGCTTGAGGTTAAAGTCGTAGGCTTTTTCAAACGCCGGGAGCGCGTCCGGACGTTCGATAAATTCCGCCGAGGCGGCCAGCTTAAACTCGCCGCCCTTTTGCAGGTAGCTGGCAAGGTCGCTTAATGAGGTGAGGTGATTTTTCTCCGCCAGGTCCTGACGCACGGCGATAGTCCAGGTGTTGTTGGCCGGAGCCGGGGTCAACCAGATGAGTTTGTTCTTTTCCGCATCCAGCTTTTTGACTTTCTCATAGCCCTGTTGCGCGTTTTTCCATGCCGGATCGTTCTCTAGTTTGAAGAAGAATGCGCCGTTGCCGGTATATTCCGGATAGATATCCAGCTCACCGGCAGTGATTGCCCCGCGTACCACCGGCGTGGTGCCGAGTTGGATTTTATTCACGGTTTTTACCCCGTGTTTTTCCAGCACCTGCAAAATAATATTGCCGAGCAGCGCCCCTTCGGTGTCGATTTTCGAGCCAACCTTAACCGGCTCCGCCGCCTGCAACGGCAGGCTTATCAGGGCCGTCAGCGCCAGCGCACCTGACCATTTGCTTGCCTTTATCATCCCGCATCCCTCATTAATTTGCGCTCCATTTACAGGAGCTTAAGAGGAAAGCGTAGTTCATTTGAAGCGTCGAGGAAAAAAGAAAAGGCCGATTAATCGGCCTTTAGGATAACGGTCCGCAGATGGCGGTAAACCTGTAGCCCGGTCAGCGCAGCGCCACCGGGAAGAAACGGCTCCGATGCATCAACCCGGCACATTCCCCGGAGGCGGCGCTTAACGCGCCTGTCCGGGCTACAAATCGCAATTACAACAGCTCAAATTCGCTCTGCTTAACGCGGGCGGAGTCGACGCCGACAAAGACGTTGAATTTGCCCGGCTCGGCGTCGTACTTCATCTGCTGGTTCCAGAACTTCAGCGCATCGACGTCAATCGGGAAGCTGACGGTTTGCGTTTCGCCCGGCTTGAGCGTCACTTTCTTAAAGCCGCGCAGCATTTTCACCGGACGACTCATGGACGCGGTGACATCCTGCAGATAAAGCTGAATCACCGTCGCCCCTTCGCGCTTGCCGGTGTTGGTCACCTGCACGCTGGCGGTCACGCTGCCGTCGCGCTGCATGGTCGGCGCCGACATTTTCACGTCGGAAACGCTAAAGGAGGTGTAGCTCAGGCCGTAGCCGAACGGATAGAGCGGACCGTTGGCCTCGTCAAAATAGCGCGAGGTGTACTTGTTCGGCTTATCAGCATTATAAGGACGACCGGTGTTGAGATGGCTGTAGTAGGTGGGGATCTGTCCGACCGAGCGCGGGAAGGACATCGGCAGCTTGCCCGACGGGTTATAGTCGCCGAACAGCACATCGGCGATCGCATTTCCGCCTTCGGTACCGGCAAACCAGGTTTCTAGTATGGCATCAGCCTGCTGGTCTTCTTTCACCAACGCCAGCGGACGACCGTTCATCAGCACCAACACCAGCGGTTTGCCGGTGGCTTTCAGGGCGCTAATCAGGTCACGCTGGCTTTGCGGCAGCGTGATGTCGGTGCGGCTCGAGGCTTCATGGGCCATGCCCTGCGCTTCACCCACCACGGCAACCACCACGTCGGACTGCTTCGCCACTGCTACCGCTTCATCAATCATCTCCTGCGGCGAACGCGAGTCGACCTGCACCGCTTTCTCATACAGATTGAGGAAGTCGACGATGCCTTTATCGTTGGTGACGTTAGCGCCTTTGGCGTAGATAACCTTGCCTTTGTCGCCCAGTGCATTCTGGATGCCGGTCAGCACGGTTACCGACTGGTCGGCAACGCCCGCCGCAGACCAACTGCCCATCATGTCGCGCTTGCTATCGGCCAGAGTACCAATCACCGCGATAGTACCTGATTTTTTCAGCGGAAGCGTGTCGAGACGGTTTTTCAGCAGTACCAGGCTTTCGCGCGCCACTTCGCGCGCTTCTTTGCGATGCAGGCGGCTTTCGGCGTTAGTATCCTCTGGATCAGAATCTTTCGGCCCCAGGTGGCTGTATGGATCGTTAAACAGGCCCATATCATATTTAACGTTCAGCACATGGCGGGCGGCGTCATCCAGCTCCGCCATGGTTACCTTGCCGGACTTCACCAACTCAGGCAGATATTTGCTGTAGTACTCATCGCTCATACTCATGTTGATGCCGGACTTCAGCGCCACGCGCACCGCGTCTTCCGGGTCCGACGCCACGCCATGCTTGATGAGTTCCTTGATGGCCCCGTGGTCGGATACGGTGATGCCTTTAAAGCCCCACTGGTCGCGCAGCACGTCCTTCAGCAGCCAGGCATCGGAGGTCGCCGGAGTGCCGTTGAGCGAGTTAAGCGCCACCATCACCGCCCCGCTTCCCGCATCCAGCCCCGCTTTATACGGCGGCATATAGTCGTTGAACAGGCGCTGGGGGCTCATATCGACGGTGTTGTACTCTTTGCCGCCCTCGACCGCGCCGTAGGCGGCAAAGTGCTTAACGCTGGTCATCACCGAGTACCTGTCCGCCGGGCTTTTTCCCTGCATCGACTCAACCATCGCCCTGCCCATCTCGGTGGTCAGGTAAGTATCTTCCCCGAAGCCTTCCGAGGCGCGGCCCCAGCGCGGGTCGCGGGAGACATCGACCATCGGCGCCCAGGTCATATTCAGGCCGTCGTCAGCCGCTTCATAAGCCGAAATCCGCCCAACGGTGTTGACCGCGTCCAGGTTAAAAGAGGAGGCCAGACCCAGGCTAATCGGGAAAACGGTACGCTGACCGTGCAGCACGTCATAGGCGAAAAACAGCGGGATTTTCAGGCGACTGAGTTCCATCACCTGATCCTGCATAATGCGGATATCGTGGCGGGTCACGGTGTTAAAAATTGCCCCCACCTGACCGTCTTTAATCATTTCGCGGATGGTTTCTTTTGGGTTATCCGGGCCAACGCTAATTAAGCGCAGCTGACCGATTTTTTCATCCACCGTCATTTTGGTTAGCAGTTCCGTCACAAACGCATCCCGCGCCTGCGGCGTCAGGGGATGATTGCCGAACAATTCATCCGCCAGCGCGGGTTGCAGCGCCAGACTCACGGCAGCGCCTACAGTACAGAGCCATTTCATTTTTATCCCTCATTGTTCCAGTCGGCCAGTTCGGCGAAAAGATAGCAAAAATCCAAGTCTGACATAAACATAAACGAGACACCTGGAGAAAGCGCGCGTTATTCTCTGATTTTTCGAAACATTGATGCATCAAATTGTCATACAAAGGGCTATTCTTAAAGCTGATTATTTTGTACCACCACAAGGAGTGGAACATGTCATCTGCAATAACAAATAACAACGCTTTTCTGGCTGAACTGACTCGCCTGGTCGGCACTTCCCATCTGCTGACCGACCCGGCAAAAACGCAGCGCTATCGCAAAGGCTTCCGCTCCGGCCAGGGCGAGGCACTGGCGGTAGTCTTTCCCGGTACGCTGCTGGAACTGTGGCGCGTGCTGAGCGCTTGCGTCACCGCCGACAAAATCATTTTGATGCAGGCGGCGAATACCGGCCTGACCGAAGGCTCAACGCCGAACGGCAATGATTATGACCGCGAAATCGTTATTATCAGCACCCTGCGTCTGGACAAACTGCATCTGCTTGATAAAGGCGAGCAGGTGCTGGCTTACCCCGGCACGACCCTTTATTCGCTGGAAAAAGCGCTGAAGCCGCTGGGTCGCGAGCCGCATTCCGTGATTGGCTCATCATGTATTGGCGCATCGGTAGTCGGCGGGATCTGTAACAACTCCGGCGGTTCGCTGGTACAGCGCGGCCCGGCCTATACCGAGATGTCGCTGTTTGCCCAGATCGATGAAAACGGCAAGCTCAGTCTGGTCAACCATCTGGGTATTGACCTTGGCATCACGCCGGAACAGATCCTCAGCCGCCTCGATGACGAACGGGTTAAAGATGAGGATGTGCGCCATGATGGCCGCCACGCCCACGATCATGACTACGTCACTCGCGTGCGCGACGTCAATGCCGATACCCCGGCGCGCTACAACGCCGACCCGGATCGCCTGTTTGAATCTTCAGGTTGCGCCGGAAAGCTGGCGGTATTCGCCGTACGCCTGGACACCTTCCCGGCAGAGAAACGCCAGCAGGTATTTTATATCGGCACCAACCAGCCGGACGTGCTGACCGAAATTCGCCGCCATATTCTGGCTGAATTCAACAACCTGCCGGTCGCGGGTGAGTATATGCACCGCGATATTTACGATATCGCCGAGCAGTATGGCAAAGATACCTTCCTGATGATCGACAAGCTCGGCACCGATAAAATGCCGTTCTTCTTCACCATGAAGGGCCGTACCGATGCGATGCTGGAGAAAGTTTCGCTGTTTAAACCGCACTTCACCGACCGCTTTATGCAAAAGTTGGGGCACGTCTTCCCGGCTCATCTGCCGGAGCGGATGAAAACCTGGCGCGATAAATACGAACACCATCTTCTGCTGAAAATGGCGGGCGATGGCATCGAAGAGGCTCAGACCTGGCTTGGCGAATATTTCAAAAACGCCGAGGGCGATTTCTTCGTCTGTACTGCCGAAGAGGGCAGCAAGGCTTTCCTGCACCGCTTCGCCGCAGCGGGCGCGGCGATCCGCTATCAGGCGGTTCACTCAGATGAAGTGGAAGATATTCTGGCACTGGATATCGCCCTGCGCCGTAATGATACCGAATGGTTTGAGCATCTTCCCGCCGACATCGATAGCCAGCTGGTACATAAGCTCTACTACGGTCACTTTATGTGCCACGTTTTCCATCAGGATTACATCGTGAAAAAAGGCGTCGATGCCCACGAACTGAAAGAGAAAATGCTGGTTCTGCTGAAGGAGCGTGGCGCCCAGTATCCGGCCGAGCATAACGTGGGTCATCTTTATGAAGCGCCGGAAAGTTTAAAACGCTTCTACCGCGAAAACGATCCGACCAACAGCATGAACCCTGGTATCGGCAAGACCAGTAAGCAAAAATACTGGGGCGAAACGCAGGACAACTCTGCGAACGCGACCGACCCGCAATAATCCGCAAGAGGGACTGTTCAGCCGCGGGGCTTCTGTATTACGCTGCACGCCGGAGAAATCTCCTCTCCGGCAACCCCGCGTAAGGAACCCCAACATGTCCGCAGTGGATAAGTTACATGACGCTGACTTAGAGATCCGCGAAGCGCTGCCCGATGACGCCCACGCCATCGCCGCGCTGTACGTCTGGCACGTACTGAACGGACGCGCATCCTTTGAAGAGATCCCCCCAACCGTCGATGAGATGCGCAAACGCATCAAAAACGTGCGCGATAACGGGCTGCCGTGGCTGGTTGCCCTGTGGCGCGGGACCATCGTCGGCTACTGCTACGCCACCTTTTATCGTCCCCGCCCGGCCTATCGTTACACGCTTGAAGAGTCGATTTACGTCGAGGCAGGAATGGGGGGGCGCGGCATCGGCAGCGCCCTGCTCTCTCGCTTAATTGAAAAGTGCGAACAGGGTCCGTGGCGACAAATGCTGGCCATTATCGGCGACGGCCACAGTAACGCCGCGTCGATTGCGATTCATAAAAAGTTTGGTTTTAACGTGGCGGGACAGCTGCGCAGCGTCGGCTATAAGATGGGCGACTGGCGGGATACCTTAATTATGCAGCGCCCGCTCGGCGATGGCGACTGGACGCTGCCGGAGTAATATTGGG
>NZ_JAPUEW010000090.1:0-37957 GCF_027492335.1 Klebsiella sp.
TTTCTGACGGAGTCATCATACAAGCCCGGACAGATGCGCAGCATCGCCTCCGGGAAATCACATCTAACGCTGCTCACGCTTCCTCGACCGGGCGGCGACGGATAATAAACCCGGCAATCCAGAAGCTAATCACCCACGTCACCAGCCCAACGGCGTATGAACGCCAGCCCTCGGTTTCAAAACCCAGCAGCCCAACCACGCCATTCATAATAAAAATTAACCCCAGCGCAACCGCGTAATAGTGCCAGTCGCGGCGAATTTTTTCAGTGAGCTTCATGACGACTCCGACAACAAAAAAAGCATCTTCGCATAGCCGCCATCGCCGGTCTGTAGCCGAGTTGAGAATTGTCGCACATTGCGATATTGGTCTAAATTTCACAAATTCGTAGCAAACTCGCAAACCGGTGAAATCAGGAACATTCCTGGACGGAAATTACCAGCAATCTGATACTGAAATCCGATCCTCATTGCCAGAATAGCCTTCATGTAAGTACGGAGGTAGATATGGCAGAGTTCACCTTTGCAAAGACCACCAACGGTAGCAAAAAGAGGAGGTCTATCACCAGCAGCAACATCGCTTACGCCCTGTTTGTGCTGTTTTGCTTCTGGGCTGGCGCGCAGATGCTGAGCATGCTGATACACACTCCCGGCGTTTTTGAGCATTTAATTCAAATGCAGGACAGCAGCCGCCCCAGGGTCGAAATAGGCCTGGTGGTCGGGACCCTGTTTGGCCTGGTCCCTTTTCTATTGGGCTGTATATTGATTGGAATATTGGGGATAGCTTCTCGCTGGCGCAGTCAGCACTAGCGGCGCGCCATACAGCTGGCCCGTCGATCATCAACCCGTTTGGCAAACCAGGCGGTAGTCAGATTACGGGTGATTTTCGGACTCTCAAGCTGGATCCCTGGCAATACTTCTCGCGGCAGCGCTTTACCAGCTTTCTTATCGGCAATACGAAACACCTTCTTGTAGAGATCGCTCTCCTCAAACGCCAGCGTATCGCCCTTCTTCAGTTGACGATGGATATCGTCATCGCTCATCGCCAACTGGGAGGATAAACGGCGAACCGCAAGCTCGGTGGTTCCGGCTTCGTCGCTATCGTAGCGAATCAAATCGCCATCCAGCGCCAGCTTCACGCCCGTCGCCTTAGCCACAGCATTCTGGAAAGCGGCGTTACGACTGGCGTACCATCCGGCGTTAAAATCGGCAAAACGATACAGCGGCACACTATAGTTTGCTGGATAGTTCAGCAGATGATAGGTGCCAAACCACAGGCCGCCGCGCAGGCTGAACACTTCCTGACGCACGGTGCCGTCCATTTTCCATGGATAGCCGTCGGTATGCTGCTGGGCGAAGGCAATACTGACCTGCATCGGACCGCCGGTATGCACCGGATTCAGCGAGCCAAACAGCTTTTGCCCCATTGGCACCATGCCGATAAAATCATCGAAAATCGCGCTCAGCTGCTTTTCTGTTTTCACGTTATCCAGGCGTTCACTATAGCTTTTGCCGTTAGGCGAATTAATTTTCAACGCAGTGTGGACCAGGAAAACCGGGATGTGCATTTTCTCCGCCCGACGGTCTATCTCCTGCCAGGCAATTTTGCTCAGCCCAGGCACCGCAGGATCCGCCTGATAGTTAGACTCCTGCTGCGCCACCGCCAGCACCGAACAGACGTTCTCCTCAGTCGGCGCCAGCCTCTGGCTTTCAAAGGTTTTTGCAATAGCCTGTGCCCAGGCTTCACGGTCTTTGACGCTGGCGGGCATTTTCTGCCGCACTACCGCCGCAACATCAATCGGTTTTTCACCCTCTTTCAGCACCGGTTCCGGTTTGCTGGAACAGGCGCTAAGGACAATCCCGGCCAGCAGCGTCAGGGAGAGCGAAACAAAACGGGATGATGCTACAGCCATATTTCTTCCTTGCGATCGTTAACTTAGCGTTTGGGTAACTTCCAACAGCTCTTTGCCATCCAGTTCGCGCTCAAAGCTGCGCAGACGTTTGTAGATGGACATCAGCTCCACCAGCGTCGTCCAGGAGCTAATCAGGTACTGGAATGAACCGCGAACCTGGCTGAAGACGTTGGTTATCTGCGTCATCAGGCCCAGCGTAATCGTACCGGCAACAATCGACGGAAACAGCAGGAACAAACCGAAAACGTTATCCACTTGCAGATAAAGAATACGAGCGATATTGAAATACATATAGTGGAAATAGAGACGGAAATAGTTGCGGCGTACGGCGCTGAACAGCTCACGAACGGTCGGCGGCGTCGCGCGGTTGGCATCATCCTCGCCATAAACCAGTTCTTTACGGTAGGCCGCTTCAACGCGCTGGTTTTTAAACTCCAGCCCCGGCAGCTTAATCCCCACCACCGCCAGCAAGCCGGTGCCCATTAACGACCACACAATCGCGGCAATCACCAGGCCGTACGGCAGATGGCCGACAATCGGCAGATCCGGTACGTGCGCGGAGAGCGTCACCAGCACTGGCAGGAAGGCGATAAGCGTCATCACCGCGTTGAGGAAGCTGACCCCCATGCTTTCCAGCGTTGAAGCAAAGCGCATAGTGTCTTCCTGCACACGCTGCGCGGCGCCTTCGATATGACGCAAATGCTGCCAGTGCGCCATATAGTGTTCGTTCATGGCGGTACGCCAGCGGAAGACGTAGTGGCTGACGAAGAAATTGTTCATCACGCCGATCAGCACCGCGATAATGGCGATGCCGAGGAAAACGCCAATTTCCTGATAAAACTGGTTAATACTGACTTTATGCGGCGTCGCCAGCGCGGTCTGAATCAGATCGTAAAACGGCGCGTACCAGGCGTTAATTGCGACCCCCACTTCCACCAGAAACCAGGTGACGAAAATAATCAGCGAGGTGCCGAGAATCGACCAGTACTGCCAGCGGTGCGGGCTGTAAATAAACCAGAACACGGCGAACACGCCGACGCATAAAGCGTAGAAGGCGTAGAACACCAGGTAATTAAGCGACCAGAAGCGCGCCGCGCTAATCGCAACATCTTGCGATGCGCCAGTGATTCGCAGCAGCCAGTCGCCGCCGCCCGCCTGCCAAAAGATCACTGCCAGCAGCGACCAGATAAAGGCAGAAATAAAAAACGGCCCCGGTTTGGGGAAAAAAGATTTAAACATCATGCTCTCCTGCTAACTTCTTATCGTTTTATTATGCTGTGTACCACGAAAACGCCCGCCGCAAAGGTGTCGCAGCGGAGCAAAGTGGGCGGGTTATGAGACCGAATGTCAGCGGCTTAGTTCGCCTGCCATTCGCGAAGAATTGTTTCTGTGAGTTTCACATGTAAAGGATTGCCAGGTACCGTCAAGGTACGCCACACCTCGTTGTAGTGGGCAATCAGCGTGGTGGCCTGCGCCGCCGGGCGGTTGGCGGTGGTGTGAGCATCTTCGGCGACGGTAATGGCATAGCCGCGGCTGGCACCGTTTTTGATGGTGGTATCGACGCAATAATCTGTGGCGCAGCCGCAAATCACAAACTGCTTGATATCATGCTCGTGCAGCACCTCTTCCAGCCGGGTGTGGTAAAAGGCATCGCAAGCGGTCTTGGTGACGTACAGCGCGCCAGCGGGTTGCTCTAGTTCAGGTAGCAAATCAAAGCCTTCGCTTCCCTCTTCCAGTCCGCCCTCTTCACTGTGCTGAATGAAGATAACGGTATCCGCCGCCCGCACCAGGCGGTTTATCTGCGCGACGCAGCGTTCGCGCTCAATACGCGGCGTTGCGAAAACGCCGTTTTGCATATCCACTACCATTACCACCCGTTGAGCCGCCATTATCACTCTCGCCACCAATCATTAGCCAAACGGTAATCATACGCGCCCGCAGGTGAAAGCGGCTATCCGAAAGCATAAAAAAGGATTTTTTACGCCACGTTACGTTTTTCCGCACAGATTCGTGTTATTCCCGCTTTGCTCGGCGTCGCTTCGTAGTATAAATACGCTCTATATTTTTCTTCACAATGATGGATGCCCCCGTTGAAACGTAGTCTGCTCATTTTTGCTGCGCTGTGCGCGGCGTCGTGGACATCGGTCCAGGCCGCACAACCGAGCGTCGACCCGGAATTCGCCTCTGATGTTGTCGACCGTTACGCTAATCATATCTTCTACGGCAGCGGCGCGACCGGTATGGCGATGGTAGTCATTGACGGTAATCAGCGCGTGTTTCGCAGCTTCGGCGTGACGCGTCCCGGCAGTAATGAGCATCCGCAGCTCGATTCGGTGATTCGTATCGCGTCGCTGAGTAAGCTGATGACCAGCGAGATGCTGGTGAAGCTGCTCGACCAGGGAGTGGTGAAGCTCAACGATCCGCTGAGCAAATACGCCCCGCCGGGCGCTCGAGTTCCCACTTATCAAGGGAAGCCTATCACACTGGTGAATCTGGCGACGCACACCAGCGCTCTGCCGCGTGAACAGCCCGGCGGCGCGGCGCATCGTCCGGTATTCGTCTGGCCGACGCGTCAGCAGCGCTGGAACTGGATCACAACTGCCTCGCTGAAAGTCGCTCCTGGTTCGCAGGCCGCCTACTCGAACCTGGCTTTTGACTTACTGGCCGATGCGCTATCTACCGCCTCTGGCAAGCCTTATCCGCAGCTGTTTGAAGAGCAAATCACCCGTCCGCTGGGGATGAAAGACACCACCTTTACCCCCTCGCCGGACCAGTGTCAGCGGCTGATGATCCCTGAGAAAGGGGCCAGCCCGTGCAACAACACCCTGGCCGCTATCGGCAGCGGCGGCGTCTACTCTACGCCTGGCGACATGATGCGCTGGATGCAGCAGTTCCTCTCTTCTGACTTCCACACTCGTGGTCAGCAGGCGGATCGTATGCAAACACTGATCTATCAGCGCAGCCAGTTAACGAAGGTGATCGGCATGGACGTGCCGGGGAAAGCCGATGCGCTGGGTCTCGGCTGGGTTTATATGAAGCCGAAAAACGGCCAGCCGGGGATTATCCAGAAGACCGGTGGCGGCGGCGGTTTTATCACCTATATGGCGATGAATCCGCAGGCTAACGTTGGCGCGTTTGTGGTGGTCACCCGCTCGCCGCTGACGCGCTTTAACAATATGAGCGACGGCATCAACGATCTGGTCAGCGAATTAAGCGGCGTCCGCCCAACCAGTGAGACGGCCAGCCAATAGCCTTTAGGGGTGTTTTGCCTGCGATTCATCAGGATCGTTTTGGCAAAACATCCCGTCGCCAATTCAGGTAGACTATCTTTTTTCATTTCACAAAATCAGGCAAACCATGACAGATTTAATCACTCGCCCACGCCGCCTGCGCAAGTCCGCTTCGCTACGTGCCATGTTTGAAGAGACAACACTGAGTTTGAACGACCTGGTGTTGCCGATCTTTGTTGAAGAAGAAATCGACGATTACAAAGCCATCGAGGCCATGCCCGGCGTGATGCGCATACCGGAAAAACATCTGGCGCGCGAGATTGAGCGTATTGCCAACGCCGGTATCCGTTCAGTGATGACCTTCGGGATTTCCCACCACACCGACGCCACCGGCAGCGATGCCTGGAACGAAAATGGCCTGGTGGCGCGCATGTCCCGCATCTGCAAACAAGCGGTACCGGAGATGATCGTGATGTCCGACACCTGCTTCTGCGAGTACACCTCGCACGGCCACTGCGGCGTACTGTGCGATCACGGCGTCGATAACGATTTGACCCTTGTGAACCTCGGTAAGCAGGCGGTGGTTGCCGCTGCTGCAGGCGCTGATTTTATCGCCCCTTCCGCCGCGATGGACGGTCAGGTGCAGGCAATTCGCCAGGCGCTGGACGCCGCCGGATTCACCAATACGGCGATTATGTCCTACTCCACCAAGTTCGCCTCATCATTCTACGGCCCATTCCGTGAAGCCGCGGGTACCGCGCTAAAAGGCGACCGTAAAACCTATCAGATGAGCCCGATGAACCGCCGCGAAGCGATTCGCGAGTCGCTGCTTGACGAAGCCCAGGGTGCCGACTGCCTGATGGTCAAACCGGCCGGTCCATACCTCGATATCCTGCGCGACCTGCGCGAGCGCACCAACCTGCCATTGGGTGCTTATCAGGTAAGCGGCGAATACGCGATGATTAAATTCGCTGCCCAGGCCGGTGCTATCGACGAAGAGAAAGTGGTACTGGAAAGCCTCGGCGCCATCAAACGCGCCGGTGCGGATCTGATCTTCAGCTACTTCGCCCTCGATCTGGCCGAAAAGAAAATCCTGCGTTAATTCAGGTCCCCGGGCTACGGGCTCACAGCTATCTGTGGGTTAGTAGCCCGGACAGGCGCAACGCGCCGCCTCCGGGAAAGTCACCTTAACGACGCTCGCCGCATAATAATTCCTTCACCTCTCCACCCCAATCAACAGGATACAAACTACAACTTACATCGCGATGAAAGGTTGAATATGGCCAATCCCGAACCTGCCTTACCCACCCATGCTTAACCGGATTGATATAAATGTAATCAACATGGCTACGATAGTCCTCTTGGTTACGAATGGCGTGTTCCCAATACCTTGGTTGCCAAACGTTTTGCGCGCCTGTTAAACCCGAAAAATGCTTTTTAATTGATCGCCAGCGCGATGGAAAATCGCTGTCGTTGCCAGGTAAGGTCCAGACGCAATGAAGGTGTTCGGGGAGCACAACCCAGGCATCAATATGAAAAGGTTTCTGTTTGTGGACTATTGCCACTGCCTGGCGTAATGCATCAATACGCTGAACCAGAAACCGACTATCTCTGTCGCGTAAATTGACGGTGAAAAACCAAGTCCCTCCATTAATATAATGACGACGATAATCGACCATCGGATGCCCCCTGCCAAAGATTTTTTGCCTGTTCCACCAGGTTAAAAGAGGGCGAGGTTAGAAGGCAATGAACTGGACATTAATCTGGAAAAGCGCTCGCAACTTTTTCACATATAGCCTTCCCGGAGGCGTCGCTGCGCGCCTGTCCGGGCTACCTGTTCCTGCCCCCGCAACTCGCCCCCCAAATATTCACTCAACTGTAATCTGAGCGACATCTGCGCCTTCTACTGTCTGGGCAGGACGGAGGAGGTGCCACCATGTTTAGTCTCGACAATGTACTCGATGACCTGTGGCCTCAGGCAAAGCCAGCTCCCTGGCAGAAAAAGGTGCTGAAAAAGCTCCTGCATGAGGAAGAATTTCAACAGTTTACAGCACGTCATCATCACCTGAAAGGACTGGATACGGTCGAACAGGTGCTCGAACATCTCAATATCCGCTGCGCTATCCCGGCGCACGATCTCGAACAGATCCCCGAACATGGCCCGCTGGTCATTATCGCCAACCACCCTACTGGTACGCTTGACGGCCTGGCGCTGCTCTACGCGGTTTCCCGCGTGCGCCGCGATGTCAAAGTGGTCACCAACCGTATGCTGACCCACCTTGAGCCGCTGAGCTCGCTGTTTATTCCGGTCGATAACATTAATGGCCGCACCGCCAAAGCAGCCCTACAGCAGATGGATCAGCAGTTGCAAAACGGCGGCGTGCTGATTTTCTTCCCGGCGGGCGAGGT
Organism: Klebsiella sp.; assembly: GCF_027492335.1. Taxonomy (NCBI): domain Bacteria; kingdom Pseudomonadati; phylum Pseudomonadota; class Gammaproteobacteria; order Enterobacterales; family Enterobacteriaceae; genus Klebsiella; species Klebsiella sp. The sequence continues at coordinate 7,550 of NZ_JAPUEW010000090.1, forward strand.
GTCACGCCTGACCCGCCGCGGGATCCGCGATAAAAAATGGCACTCTGGATTTATTAAACTGGCGGCCAAATACCGCGCCCCCCTGCTCCCGGCATGGATCCGCGCACACAACAGCGCGCTGTTTTACGCCAGCACGCTGGTTTCGGACAACCTTCCGCTGCTCCTGCTGATGCAGCAAATGTTCCGCCGCCGTAACAGCAGCCTGCCGGTGAATATCGGCCAACAGATAGCCTGGTCAACCTGGTTCGATCCGCAAAGCTCTTCTCGTGAGCTGACCGAGCGCTGCTACCATCACCTGGAACAGCTAGGAAAAGGACTTCCGGGCGTGTTCAAAACCGAAAGCGCTATTGCGCGTCCCGAAGACCGCGCCCTGCTCAAGCGCGAGCTCAGCAAAGCAGAAACGCTGGGGCGCACGGCGGATGGTAAAGTGATTTATCTCTGGCAGCGCCACGGTCAGGAAGATGCCCCGGTACTGCGCGAACTGGGTCGTCTGCGGGAAATTGCCTTTCGCGCGGTCGGTGAAGGTAGCGGTAAACGTCGCGACGTAGACGGTTACGACGATGACTATCTGCACCTGATTTTGTGGGATGAAGAAGATCTCGAGATCGTCGGTGCATACCGCTTTATGCCGACGGCAATACAGCTGGAAAAACGTGGACTGGAAGGGATTTACAGCTCCAGCCTGTTCCATTACGACGAACGCATGGACGATATTCTTCAGCACGGCATTGAGCTGGGGCGCAGCTTTATCCAGCCGCGCTACTGGGGCCGTCGCGGTCTGGACTATTTGTGGTCCGGCATCGGCGCGTATCTGGCGCGCTATCCGCACTATCGCTATCTGTTCGGTCCGGTATCCATTTCCGGCGGGTTACCACCTGCCGCGCGGGATCTGCTGGTGGCATTTTACCGGCTGTGGTTCCCGGCGACGCATCCGCTGGCGGAGTCACGTCGTCCTTATCCGGCCTCGCTGCCGGACGTATTGGCGCAGTTTGGCGGCGAGGATTACAACGACGATCTGGCCCGACTGAAGTCCCTGCTCGGCAATCTCGGCTGCGCGATCCCGCCGCTGTATAAGCAGTACTCGGAAGTCTGTGAACCGGGCGGCGTACAGTTTATCGATTTCGGCAGCGACCCGGATTTCAACAACTGCGTCGATGGTCTGGTACTGGTGGATTTGACTTATCTGAAGACAAACCGCTATCAGCGCTATATTGGCGTGCATCTGGACGCACAAAAATCGGCATAAAAACCTTTTCCCGGCGGCGGCGCGCAGCGCCTGTCCGGGCTACGGGTTTACCGCTTTCTGCGGGCCGGTAGCCCGGACAGATGCGCAGCATCGCCTCCGGGAAGCCGCTCGCAATGCAGCTTCCGATGTTCTCTACGGCTCGCGGCTGATGCCTTAGCCAGGCTACAGGAATTACCCCGCCCGGTAATACGGCTTATCCCCGAGGATCGTTGCGCGGTGCATAATGCGCCGCTGCGGCAGATAATCGGCGTTGGCGTAGTGCTGGGTAACGCGGTTATCCCAAATCGCCACATCGTTAGGCTGCCAGCGCCAGCGCACCTGGAATTCCGGTTTAGTGACGTGGGCAAACAGGAAGCTCAGCAGCGCCTCGCTCTCTTTCTCCGTCACATCGACGATGCGGGTCGTAAACCCTTCATTCACAAACAGCGCCTGCTTGCCGGTTACCGGATGGGTTCGCACCACCGGATGCAGCAGCGGTGGATTTTTCGCCACCGCGTCCAGCCAGCGCTGATGCTCCTCTTCGGTTTGGCGATATTTATACTCCTGGAACGATTTACGGAAATCATGCTCCGCGCGCAGGCCGCTCAGCAGCTGACGAAATGGCTCAGAGAGCGCCTCATACGCGGCAATGCCGCTGGTCCACAGGGTATCGCCACCGGTAGATGGCAGCTCTTTTGCCGCCAAAATCGCCCCGGCTGGCGGCGTCTCAATAAAGGTAACGTCAGTGTGCCAGTTATCGTTATCCGGTGGATTATCGTCGTGGGTATCGAGCACGATAATTTCATCAACGCCGGGCGCGTGCGGATAGACCGGGTGAATATGCAGGTCGCCAAAGCGCAGGGCGAGATTGCGCTGCTGCTCAGGGGTAATATTCTGCTCGCGCAGGAACACCACCTGATGGCGCAGTACCGCGTGATACAGCTGCTCAAACTGGTTGTCGCTCAGCGGGCGGGAAATGTCGACGCCGGAAACCTGCGCGCCAATGTATGGCCCCAACGGGGTAATGCTTAAACGTTCGCTCATTGTACTTCTCCATGCCAGGGGGTCAGGCGACGCTGCAGCGCGCGCAGGCCCAGTTCCAGTAAAAAGGCGATGATCGCAATCACCGCGATCCCGGCCAGCACCACATCGGTGGCGAGGAATTCACCGGCGGACTGCACCATAAAACCTAAGCCACGGGTAGCGGCAATCAGCTCTGCGGCCACCAGCGTCGACCAGCCCACGCCAAGCCCGATGCGCAGGCCGGTAAGAATTTCCGGCAGCGCGCCGGGCAAAATCACCAGCCACAGCACCTGCGCTTTGCTGGCACCTAAAGATTGCGCGGCGCGAATGCGTACCTGCTGGGCACTTTTGACGCCCGCCAGCGCCGACATCGCCACCGGCGCGAATATCGCCAGGTAGATCAGCAGGATCTTTGAGGTCTCGCCGATGCCGAACCAGATAACCATCAGCGGCAAATAAGCCAGCGGCGGTACCGGACGATAAAGCTCGATCAGCGGGTCGAGGATCCCACGCACCGTTGGGCTCAGCCCCATGGCGATCCCCACAGGCACGCCGAGCAGCACCGCTGCCAGCAGCGCGATAACGATACGCGTCAGGCTCGCCGCCAGATGCTGCCAGAGAGTGGCATCCATAAAGCCCTGCGGCCCGGCGATGGTTATCAGCTTCTGCAATACCTGCCCCGGCGGCGGCAGAAACAGCGGGCTAATCAGCTGTAAGGCAGCGACGGCCCACCAGATAACCAGCAGTACCGCCAGGGTTGCCACGCTCAGGGTAAGCTGACGTGAGAACGGCCAACGCCACTTCAGCGCCCGCTGACGCGGTTTGTCGTTAATGACGATACTCATGAGAAAGCCTCCCGTTGTTCAAATACCCGGCTGAGGACGTATTCGCGTTGTTCGATAAATTTCGGGTCCGATTTGATGCTGCGGCAGGATTCCCCGGCAACAAAGCGGCGGCCAAAATCAAGTGGCAGACGTTCAAGGACGCGGCCAGGTCCCGGCGAGAGCAGAACCAACTCGGTGGCCATAAACACCGCCTCTTCGATATCGTGGGTAATCAGCAGCACCTTCTTGCCGCTCTCATGCCACAGATTGAGCAGTAGGGTTTGCATTTGCTCGCGGGTGAAAGCATCCAGTGCGCCAAATGGTTCATCGAGAAGCAAAAGCTGCGGGTTGGCCGCCAGCGCGCGAGCAATCCCCACCCGCTGACGCTGGCCACCAGATAGCTGCCAGATAAAGCGCTTTTCCGCCCCTTCGAGGCCAACTTTTTTCAACATCTGCGCGGCGGTTATCCGCCGCTGCGTTTTGTCGACGCCCGCCAACTGTAGCCCGAGCGCGACGTTATCCTGCACGTTGCGCCACGGCAGCAGCCCTTCGTGTTGAAATACTACGCCGCGATCGGCCCCCGGCCCTTCAACCCGCTGCCCTTCAAGAGTGATGCTGCCGTGCTGATAAGGCACGAATCCGGCAATCAGGTTCAGCAGCGTGGTTTTACCGCAGCCGGAAGGGCCAAGGACCACCAGCAGTTCGCCGCTGTCCAGCGTCAGGTTGATATCCGCCAGCACCGGTTTGCCGCCGTAGTCGGCGGAAAGATGCGAGATGTGCAGCATCATGACCTCCTTACTTCACAAAACGGTCGGTAACGTACTGGCTGTAGTCGCTCCCGGCGGCGGGCACTTTGCCCTGCTCTTTGAGGAACTTCGCGGTGTCGATGATGGCTTTATTGACCGGCCCGTTCAGCGCCTGCGCCTGCTGAGCGGCGGTCAGGTAGGTATTGCCTTTCACCAGCCCCGGCACGTCGGCTTCCGGTACGCCGCTTAAGCGCGCCAGCTTGCTGATATTTTCCGGTTGCTTCAGCCACTCGTCAGGGTTGGCGATATAGGGCTGTTGGGCGTCAATGGCGCTTTTGGCGAAGGCTTTCACAATGTCAGGATGCTTTTCGGCAAAGTCTTTACGTACCACCCAAACGTCCAGCGTCGGCGCACCCCACTCACCCACCTGCGACGAGTCGGTCAGCACCGTGCCGTCTTTTTCCAGCGCGTTGACCGCCGGAGCCCAGACGTAGGCACCGTCAATATCGCCGCGCTGCCAGGCGGCAATGATCGCTGGCGGTTGCAGGTTGAGGATCTGCACCTGCCCCGGCTTGATACCCCAGTGCTTCAGCGCCGACAGCAGGCTGTAGTGCGTCGTGGAGATAAACGGTACGGCGATGCGTTTACCGATCAGGTCCTCTGGCTTGGTGATGGTTTTCTTCACCACCAGCGCTTCGGAGTTACCGAGCTTTGAGGCCAGCAGGAACACTTCAATCGGCACCTGCTGGGTGGCGGCGACCGCCAGCGGGCTGGAGCCGAGGTTGCCGATTTGTACGTCACCGGAAGCCAGCGCCCGCACGATGCTCGCGCCGCTGTCAAACTTGCGCCAGTCAACTGTGGCCCCGCTCTCTTTGGCAAAGGTGTTGTCCGCCTGGGCGACTTTCGCTGGCTCAGCGGAGGTTTGATACGCCACGGTGACGTTAACCGCCTGCGCCTGGAATGCCGCCAGCGCCAGTGCAGCAATGAGTGTGATACGCGATGTGAGTGCCATAGTGTCTGCTTCCCTTGAGTTGTTATGGATGCAGTATTTCCGGCGCGATGCGTTTGATGAAGTAATTAAAAATTCTTGCTAAGAACAAAGCGTTTTTAGAAAAAAAGCGGCAATGGTTAGTTAATTTTCACAAAAACTGTTCCTCTCGCTTTTATTGCAATTTCGTTACATTCGTTACATATCCACACCCCGACGATTGCCAGCGCAGCGGCGGCAGGCATCATAGGGCCATGATCCGCGAAGAGAGTAGAAACATGATTCGAGTGGTGCTGGTCGATGACCATGTGGTGGTGCGTTCCGGTTTTGCACAGTTGCTCAGCCTCGAAGAAGACCTCAACGTTGTTGGCCAGTTCAGCAGCGCGGCAGAGGCGTGGCCGACGCTATTGCGCGATGACGTCAACGTGGCCGTTATGGATATCGCCATGCCGGATGAAAACGGCCTGAGCCTGCTTAAGCGCCTGCGCGCGCAAAAGCCGCAGTTTCGCGCCATTATTCTGAGCATTTATGACGCGCCCACCTTTGTGCAGAGCGCGCTCGATGCCGGAGCCAGCGGCTATCTGACCAAACGCTGCGGCCCGGAAGAGCTCGTGCAGGCGGTACGTTCCGTCGGGATGGGCGGCCATTATCTGTGCGCCGATGCGCTACGGGCGCTGCGCGGCGGCGCAAAACCGGCGCAGGTGCTGGAAGTGCTCACCCCACGTGAACGCGAAGTGTTTGATTTACTGGTCAAAGGCGACAGCGTCAAGGAAATTGCTTTCAAACTCGATCTTAGCCACAAAACGGTACACGTCCATCGCGCCAACGTGTTGGGCAAGCTGCAATGCCAGAGCACGATTGAGCTGGTGCACTTCGCTCTCGACCACCAGCTGCTGGCGGGGCATTAATGTCGCGCGGCCTTCGCCACGGGGTCATCTCACTGTTCATCGTACTGGCCTGGGGTAGCGGCTGGCTGATGCTGTGGACGCTCGGTTTTTACCTGACACATAACGGCCAGCAGGCGGCGCTGTTTCTGCCACACGGCGTCTATCTGGCGATGCTGATCCTGCTTTCCCGCCGCTACTGGCCCGCGCTGGTGCTCCCCCCCATGCTGATGCTGTTCTGGCTGCACAGCGAACAGTTGCTGAACGGCTATATTCTGCTGGCCGCGCCGCTGGTTAGCCTGCTCCCCGCCGGTCTGGCGCAACAGTTCTGGCACCGTTTTGCTCTTTACTGGCAGCGGCTGACGCTACTACTGGCCACGGTCAGCGTCAGCGCATTACTCAACACCGCGCTGCTCTCGCCGTTTGTGAAAAGCCCGGCAATGATGCTCGGCCTGGCCTCGTTTACCGGCGGCGTGCTGCTGACACCGTTTGTCTATCTGATTTTTGAATTCCTGCGCCAGCAGCACCGCTATCATCTGCTGGGACTGGATACGACCAATCCGCCGCTGCGCACCTCGCTAATTATCTGGTGCAGCCTGTTTTTTATCATCGGTATCGGCACCCAGATGGTGTTGTCGCCGGAAATTGAACGCCTGCTGCTGATTGTCGTCTTTCTGCCAAACGTGGTGATGGCATGGAAATTTGGCTGGCAGGGCGGCGTGCTCTCCGGCCTGTTGGGCAGCATGATGATCACCATTGCTCGCCAGGTTGGTGTGGGGTTCAACAATCTGGTTGAACTGGAGATTTTTCTGGCAACCCAGGCGCTGCTCGGTATCGGCCTCGGGATTGCCATTAGCCGCCAGCAGCACCTGGCACAAAACCTGCATCACTACCGCCAGCGGCTGGAAGCAGAGCTGGCGGCGCGACGGGCGCTGACCGAAAAGCTGATCCATACCGAAGAGGACACGCGCAAAAGCCTGGCCCGCGAGCTGCACGACGAAATAGGCCAGAACATCACCGCTATTCAAATTCAGTCACAGCTGGTGAAACGGGCGCGCGATCCGGCGCAAACCCAGGCCGCCGCCAGCCAGATTAACGATCTCGCCCGCCGTATCCACCACTCCACCCGCCAGCTGCTGCGCCAGCTGCGCCCACCCGCCCTTGACGAATTGTCGTTTAAGGAAGCACTGCATCATCTGCTCAACGAATTTGCCTTTGCCGAACGCGGCATCTGCTGTCGCTTTGACTATCAGCTTAGCGCCACCCCGGAGAGCGAAACGGTACGCTTTACCCTCTATCGGCTGCTGCAGGAGCTGCTCAATAACGTCTGCAAGCACGCCGAGGCCAGCGAGGTTGCCATTACCTTACTTGAGCAGGGAAAGTCGTTGCGCCTGGAAGTCAGGGATAACGGCGTCGGAATCAGCGCCGACAAAATTGGCGGATTTGGTATTCAGGGGATGCGCGAACGCGTCAGCGCCCTGGGCGGCGAGCTAACGCTGGAATCGCGGCACGGCACGCGAGTAATTGTTAACTTGCCCACAAATTTGCAACAAACAGCCGGCTAACCAGGAAAAAGTCTTAGGCACTCCGGACTTTCTCTCATCCCCTTTCGATTTCACTTTCATATAGTCAGAAAAACGGAGACGGCTATGCGCTCAGCAACCGACATCAATCAACAATACCGGACGCTGCGTCCACAACTGCTGATGTGCATGATCATCGGGTATGCCGCGTTTTACCTGACGCGCAAAAGCGTTAACTACGTGCTGCCAGCGCTGCAAACGGATCTTGGTCTGGATAAAGGCGATATCGGCCTGCTGGGATCGCTGTTTTATCTCACCTACGGTCTGTCGAAGTTTACTGCCGGACTGTGGCACGACAGCCGCGGACAGCGCTGGTTTATGGGCGTTGGCCTGTTCGCCACCGGTCTGTTAAACGTGGTGTTCGCCTTTGGTGAGTCGCTGACGCTGCTGCTGGCGGTCTGGGCGCTGAACGGATTTTTTCAGGGCTGGGGATGGCCACCCTGCGCCCGACTGCTAACCCATTGGTATTCGCGCAACGAACGCGGTTTCTGGTGGGGCTGCTGGAATATGTCTATCAATATCGGCGGAGCGATTATCCCGCTGATTAGCGCCTTTGCCGCCCACTGGTGGGGCTGGCAGGCGGCGATGCTGGCACCGGGGATTATCAGCATGGCATTAGGCATCTGGTTAACACTACAGCTGAAAGGAACGCCCCAGGAAGAGGGATTACCGTCAGTGGGCACATGGCGTAACGACCCGCTGGAGCTGCGTCAGGAGCAGCAAAGCCCACCGATGGGGCTCTGGCAGATGCTACGCACCACGATGCTGAAGAACCCGATGATCTGGCTGCTGGCCATCTCTTACGTGCTGGTCTATCTGATCCGCATCGCGCTTAACGACTGGGGCAACATCTGGCTGACGGAGAGCCACGGCGTCAATCTGCTCAGCGCTAACGCCACGGTGATGCTATTCGAAGCGGGTGGCCTGCTCGGCGCGCTGTTCGCCGGTTGGGGCTCGGATCTGCTGTTCAGCGGTCAGCGGGCGCCGATGATTTTGCTGTTCACGCTAGGGCTGATGGTTTCCGTCGCCGCGCTCTGGCTGGCCCCGGTGCATCACTACGCGCTACTGGCGATCTGTTTCTTTACGGTGGGCTTCTTCGTTTTTGGCCCGCAAATGCTGATTGGCCTCGCGGCGGTGGAGTGCGGACACAAAGCGGCGGCGGGTTCAATTACCGGTTTTCTCGGCCTGTTCGCCTATCTGGGGGCAGCGCTGGCGGGCTGGCCTCTGTCGCTGGTCATTGAACGCTACGGCTGGTCGGGCATGTTTAGTTTGCTCTCGGTCGCCGCAGTCCTGATGGGTTTATTGCTGATGCCGCTGCTGATGGCGAGCATTACTACCTCTCCTGCTCAAAGGATAAAATAATGAAAAAAACTCTGGTCACTACCCTGATAGCTTCCGGCATTGCGCTGGCGACGTTAAGCGGCGCAGCGCAGGCCAAAGGTCGACTGGTGGTCTACTGCAGTGCCACCAACGAAATGTGTGAAGCCGAAACTAAAGCCTTCGGCGAAAAATATGATGTGAAAACCTCGTTTATTCGCAACGGCTCCGGCAGTACGCTGGCGAAGGTCGATGCTGAGAAGAAAAACCCGCAGGCGGACGTCTGGTACGGCGGCACCCTTGACCCACAGTCTCAGGCCGGTGAAATGGGCCTGCTGCAACCCTATAAATCACCGAACCTTGAACAGGTAATGGAGCAGTTCCGCGATCCGGCGAAGCTAAAAGGCAACTACTCCTCGGCGGTGTACGTTGGCATCCTCGGCTTCGGCGTGAACACTCAGCGGCTGAAAGAGAAAAATCTGCCGGTGCCAAAATGCTGGAAAGATCTGACCAAACCGGAATACAAAGGCGAAATCCAGATAGCCGACCCGCAAAGCTCCGGCACCGCCTACACTGCGCTGGCCACCTTCGCCCAGCTGTGGGGGGACGATCAGGCCTTTGATTACCTGAAGCAGCTCAACGCTAACGTCTCCCAGTACACCAAATCCGGGATTGCCCCGGCGCGTAACGCCGCGCGTGGCGAAACGGCCATTGGTATCGGCTTCCTGCATGACTATTCGCTGGAAAAAGAACAGGGCGCGCCGCTGGAGCTAATCTCCCCGTGCGAAGGCACCGGCTATGAAATCGGCGGCGTCAGCATCCTGAAAGGCGCGCGCAACCTCGACAACGCCAAACTCTTCGTTGACTGGGTGCTGTCGAAAGAGGCCCAGGAGCTGGCGTGGAAAAAAGGCAAGTCTTATCAGATCCTGACCAACACCACCGCCGAAACCTCACCAAACTCGCTGAAGCTAGATGACCTGAAGCTGATTAATTACGACATGGATAAATACGGCTCTACCGACGTGCGAAAAGCGCTAATCAATAAATGGGTTAGCGAAGTGAAGATGGGTAAATAAGCCCACATTTTGCGGTTAATGCCCGGTGGTGCTCACGCTTACCGGGCCTACACACAACACCGGAAAACTTATGTCACACACACTTGCACTCCATCCCGTGAAAAAACGGGATGCGATATTCCTTTGGGTTTTGTTCGGCTGGATGGCGTTCGCCCTGCTGCCGAGCTGGAGCCTTGATTACGGTCTGCTGGAGTCCACGAGCGATGAAATTCTCGCGGCCTACGGCTGGTCACAGTTCAACATCAGTTGGTTGTGGTATTTGCTGCCGAGCCTGCTGCTGATTCGTCCATGGCAGGAAGCCAGGCGCGAACAGCGCAGCCGCCACTACCTCGATGCGGGCTGGGCGTTCTGCTGTATGGCGTTTATCGTCATCAGCGCCACCGTGGAAGGCCGCGGGCTAGGCTACGCCACCATCGTGCTGTTTGTGGCGCTGGGCGCGATAATGACCCTGGCGCTGACTCGCCTGGAATGGCTGGGCGGCGACCGCTTTGTGATTGGTTCGCTGGTCACCATCGTGGCGTTGATTGGCGTATTTATCGTCTGGCCGAGCATCGCTATTTTCATCCCGATGTTCACCAACGACGCCGGGGAGTTCGCCCCGCTGGCGTTTATGGCCGTGCTGTCGCAGGCGCATATCGTCCAGGTGATCCTCAACTCCATCGCCCTGTCGATTGCGGTAGGTATCGGCTGCACCTTCTTTGGTCTGGTACTGGCGATCTACACCACCCGCATCGCCAAACGCAGCGCGATTATTGGCCGCATCTTCTCCATTCTGCCGATCGTGACCCCGCCGTTTGTCGTCGGTTTGGGCGTGACGCTGATGATGGGGCGCTCCGGCTACATTACCGAACTGATGGTCGACTGGTTCGGGCTGACCAACACCAACTGGCTGTACGGGTTTACCGGTATCTGGCTGGCGCAGGTGCTGGCATTCACTCCGATGGCGTTTATGATCCTCGACGGGGCGATTAAGACCATTCATCCGTCTTTGGAAGAGGCGTCGTACACCCTGCGCGCCAGCCGCTGGCAAACCTTTAACGGCGTCTTCGTTCCGCTGCTGAAACCCGCGCTGGCAAACGCGTTTTTAATCGTCATCGTCCAGTCGCTGGCCGACTTCAGTAACCCACTGGTGCTCGGCGGTAACTTTGACGTGCTGGCGACGCAGATCTACTTCTACATCACCGGTTCGCAGCTCGATTATCAGGCGGCGAGTACGCTTGGCGCATTCCTGCTGCTGTTCTCGCTGCTGGTGTTCTGCATTCAGTATATGTGGATAGGCAAGCGCTCTTACGTCACCGTTTCCGGCAAGTCCTACCGTGGCGACGTACAACCGCTGCCGGTCACCCTGGTGTGGAGCGTGATCGCCATTCTGGCGGTGTGGATCGCCTTTAACGCCCTGCTCTACGGCAGCATTTTCTACGGCAGCTTCACCGTCAACTGGGGCGTGGATTACACCCTGACGCTGGATAACTTTATCAAGCTGTTCGGCCAGGGAATGAGCGACGGAGCATGGCCTTCCCTGCTCGACACCCTGCTGTACGCCGGGATTGCCGCGCCCATCACCGCCGCGTTCGGACTACTGATCGCGTGGATCGTGGTGCGCCAGCAGTTTAAAGGCAAAAAGACTATCGAGTTCACCACCATGCTGTGCTTTGCCGTTCCCGGTACAGTGGCGGGCGTCTCCTACATCCTCGCCTTTAACAGCGCTCCGGTGTACCTCACGGGCACGGCAGCAATTGTGATTATCTCGATGGTGATGCGTAACGTACCGGTGGGTATTCGCGCTGGTATCGCCGGTCTGGGGCAGATCGACAAGTCGCTGGACGAAGCGTCGCTCAGCCTGCGCGCCGGTTCCCTGCGCACCATTACGCATATTCTGCTGCCGCTGCTGCGCCCGGCAATCCTCTCGGCGCTGATCTACAGCTTTGTGCGCGCCATTACCACCGTCAGCGCCATTGTGTTCCTCGTCACGCCGGATACCCGCGTGGCGACGGCTTACATTCTGAACCGCGTGGAAGACGGCGAATACGGCGTGGCAATCGCCTACGGTTCGATTCTGATCGTGGTGATGCTGGCGATTATTTTCATCTTTGACTGGCTAATCGGGGAAGCGCGTATCTCCCGTTCAAAAGCCAAAAACCAGGCGTAATGGAGCGCACTATGAGCCAGAAAAATTTTGTTGAGCTGCGCAACGTCACTAAGCGATTCGGCAGCAACGTGGTTATCGATAATATCAATCTCACCATCCCGCAGGGGCAAATGGTGACCCTGCTCGGCCCTTCCGGCTGCGGCAAGACGACCATTCTGCGCCTGGTGGCCGGGCTGGAAAAACCGAGCGAAGGACAGATTTTCATTGATGGCGAAGACGTCACCCACCGCTCTATTCAGCAGCGCGACATCTGCATGGTGTTTCAGTCTTACGCCCTGTTCCCGCATATGTCGCTGGGGGACAACGTCGGCTACGGCCTGAAGATGCTTGGCGTGTCGCGCAGCGAGCTGAAAGCGCGGGTGAAAGAAGCGCTGGCGATGGTGGATCTGGAAGGATTCGAGGACCGCTATGTCGATCAGATCTCCGGCGGCCAGCAGCAGCGCGTGGCTCTGGCGCGCGCGCTGATCCTCAAGCCGAAGGTGCTGCTGTTTGATGAGCCGCTGAGTAACCTCGACGCCAACCTGCGTCGCAGCATGCGCGATAAGATCCGCGAACTGCAAAAGCAGTTTGATATCACCTCGTTGTACGTCACCCACGATCAGAGCGAAGCCTTTGCGGTTTCCGATACCGTGCTGGTGATGAACAAGGGGCATATCATGCAGATTGGATCGCCGCAGGATCTTTACCGTCAGCCCGCGTCGCGCTTTATGGCGAGCTTTATGGGCGATGCCAACCTGTTCCCGGCCGCCTTCAGCGAGGAGTTTGTCGATATTTATGGCTATCGGCTGCCAAGACCGCTGCATTTCGCCGTCCAGGGCGAAGGCACCGTCGGCGTGCGTCCGGAGGCGATTACTCTGAGCGATCGCGGCGAGGAGAGCCAGCGCTGCACGATCCGCCACGTGGCCTATATGGGGCCGCAGTATGAGGTGACGGTGGAGTGGCACGGGCAGGAGATCTTATTGCAGGTGAATGCGACGCGGCTGCAACCGAACGCCGGCGAGCAGTATTACCTTGAGATCCACCCGTACGGGATGTTTGTTTTAGCCGACGCAGTGTGATTGATGCCGGGTGGCGCTGCGCTTACCCGGCCTACGGTTCGTGCAATTTGTAGGCCGGATAAGGCGCTTGTGCCGCCATCCGGCACACGCTCAACGTTGCACGTTCAATTCGGCAATATCCTTCGGCGTCGTCCGACAGCAGCCGCCAATCAGCTTCGCGCCCGCCGCCAGCCACTGGGGTAAATATCCCGCCAGCGTGGCGCACGCTTCGCCGTGATGGTGCCAGGTTTTGGTTACCGGGTCATAGTGTTCGCCTGAATTCGGATAAACCACCAGCGGTAGAGCCGTCAGGCTATGCAGATGCTCCAGCGCGGCAGTAGTATTTTCCAGGGCGATACAGTTAATTCCCAGCGCCACCACCTGCGGGTAGTCTGTCAGCACGGCAACCACTTCCCGCAGCGGCGTACCGTCGCTCAGGTGTTCGTTGTCGCGCAGGGTAAACGAGAACCATGCCCGCGCGCGCGGATACGCGCTCAACAGCTCCGCCAGCGCCTTAATTTCGGCAAAATTCGGCAGGGTTTCACAGGCTAACAGATCGGCCCCGGCATCCAGCAAGGCTTCCACGCGCGGACGATGGAACGCCTGAAATTCCTCAACGCTGCGGACGTAATCGCCGCGATACTCTGAGCCATCAGCCAGAAACGCGCCGTACGGCCCAACGGAACCGGCCACCAGCAGCGTCCCCGCCTGCGAATTTTCAGCGAGATACGCTTCACGCGCTTTGCGCGCCAGCTCTACGCTTTTGCCAATCAGCGCTTTCGACTGCGCTTCATCCAGCCCGCGAGCGGCAAAGCCCGCCGGAGTGGCCTGATAGCTGGCGGTGATCGCCACCTGCGCGCCAGCGCGGAAATAGTCGAGGTGGACTTCGCGAATAAGGTCCGGATTGTCGACCAGCACTTTCGCCGACCACAGGCTATCAGCAAGGTTACAGCCGCGCGCTTCCAGCTCCGTCGCCATCGCGCCGTCCAGCAGGACAAAGGGCTGTGAGTCAAGAATGGCGGTTAACGGATTATTCTGCGACATGTTGAGGCTCCTGGGTGAGTTTCCGTGAACGAGTCAGATAATACGCACCATAACACAGCGCCACGAACGGGATCCCGCACCACAGAGCAATCCTCTGACTCGGGTCAAACGCCAGACCCACGCAGGCCACCAGACACAGAACAAATCCCAGCACAGGCACCAGCGGATACCACGGCGCTCGATAGTGCAGCTCGCTGAGCGCCTTCCCCTGCTGAATGTGGCGACGGCGGAACATAAAATGCGAGGCGCAGATGCTCAGCCATACCGCCACCACCGCAAAACCGGAGATCGCCGACAGCGCGACAAACACCGTGTCCGGGGCAATCACGCTGGAGAACAGCGCCAGCACGCCGCCGAGCATGCTCACCGAAATCGCCGTCAGCGGTACGCCGTTTTTGGTCAATTTAGTAAAACAGGCCGGTAGCGTTTTTTCATTGGAGAGCGACCACAGCATCCGCCCGGAGGCATAGAGGCCGGAGTTGGCCGCCGACAGAATCGCCGTCAGGATCACAAAGTTAAAGATATCCGCCGCATACGGAATGCCGACTTTCTCGAACACCAGCACAAACGGGCTTTTCTCCACCCCCGCCTGCTGCATCGGGATCAGCGCCGCCAGTACAAACACGGTGCCGATAAAAAAAATAATCAGCCGGGCGATGGTGGTACGAATGGCCACCGGAATGACTTTATGCGGATTTTCCGTTTCCCCCGCCGCGATGCCGATAAGCTCGGTGCCGGAGAAGGCAAAGTTTACCGCCACCATGGTCATCAGGATCGGCAGACCGCCGTGCGGGAACCAGCCTTCGGCGGTAATATTCGAAAGCCCAGGCGCAGGCGAACCATCCTGCATCGGAATAATGCCGAAGATAGCCGCCCCACCAAGAATAATAAAAGCGATGATGGTGACCACTTTCACCAGTGAGAACCAAAACTCACCTTCGGCAAAGAAGCGGGTAGAGATAACGTTGAGGGCGAAAATCACCACGCAGAACACCACGCACCACACCCATACCGGCACCTGCGGGAACCAATACTGCATACAGAATCCGGCGGCGGTAAAGCTGGAGCCAAGCGCGACGGTCCAGGTCAGCCAGTAGAGCCACGCCACGGTATACCCTGTCGCCGGGCCGAGGTAGCGCGCGGCATAGACGTGAAATGCGCCGGTTTCCGGCATCGCCACGGATAGTTCGCCCAGACACTGCATCACCAGCCACACGACCAGCGCGCCAATCAGGTAGGCCAGCAGCGTCCCCGCCGCACCGGTGGTGGAGATAATGTAGCCGGTATTAAAGAATAACCCTGTGCCAATAACGCCACCCAGCGACAGCATTATCAGGTGGCGGGTCTTCATGGTGCGCTTGAGCTGCCCACCTTGTTGTTGTGTTGTCTGCATATTACCTTCTAAGCGTATGGACATCTAAACATCCAAATGAAGGTTCGTTATACCGTGCCCGCCGTAAAATTGCAAAGCGACCTCATTCACCATCTATGCATCCGCCCAAATCATCAGCACTGCTTATGGGCAAAATAACGGCAACGTGCAAATCGTGATCGCCGCACTCATAAAATCAAAACAATGGTGCTAATTTTACAAAACAACAAACCATAAAAGGATAATGCTATGTCAACCCGCACTTTACCTCTGTGGGCCGCCGCTGTAGCTGTCGGCATTTTACCGCTGCACGCCGCGCAGGCCGCCACCTCGGTTAAGTTTCCCGATAAAGTCTGCAACATTACCCAGTACGGCGCTGAAGGCCATCGGCTGCAAATCGCGCTCAATACCAACGCGATTCAAAAGGCGATTGATGACTGCGCCGCCGCCGGAGGCGGGACGGTACTGGTGCCGAAAGGTAACTTTCTGACCAACCCGCTGTTCCTGAAGAGCAATATTCAGCTCAAGCTGGAGAAAGACGCCACCCTGGTGGCCTCAACCGAAGTGGCTGCTTACCGTGGCGATGACAAAACTAAATACGCCGAAGCGGAAAACGGCTGGCTGCCGTTTATCAGCATCGCCGACGCGCAAAACGTGGCTATCGTCGGCGAAGGTACCATCGACGGTCAGGGCGCGGTATGGTGGGAGCGCTGGCGTGAGAATATCCGCGCGACAGGCAAAAAAGGCGGCACCGATCGGCCACGACTGATTTACATCACCCGTTCCAGCAACGTGCTGATTGACGGCGTGACCCTCACCCATTCACCCAGCTTCCACGTAGTCACCCGCTACGCGCACGATGTCGATATCAACGGCACGCGTATTCTTTCGCCGTGGCATGCGCCGAATACCGACGCCATCGACCCTATTGATAGCCAGAATATCCGTATTACCAACAACTATATCGACTGCAACGACGACCATATCGCCATTAAGGCCGAGAAAGCCGACCCGCGCTTCCCGAACGGCGTGGTGGATAATATCTATATCGCCAATAACACCCTGAAGCAGGGGCGAGGGATCTCCATCGGCAGCGAGAGCACGGGTGGCGTGAACAACGTGCTGGTGGAAAATAATACCTTTGAAGGTTCGATGTACGGTATCCGCATTAAAAGCCCGCGCGGTAAGGGCGGCGAGGTGAAAAACATCGTTTACCGTAATACCAAAATGCATAACGTCGAAGTCCCGCTGGTCTTCTCCGCCTATTACAAAGCCGCGCCGATTGTGCAGGCCGAAGTCGATAAGCTGCTACAGGCGGGCGGCTTTACCCTCGGTGAGCAGATCTATCCGCCGGACAGCGATCCAAAACAGCCGTTCGACAAATACAAGACCCCGCACTTCAGCAATATCACCGTTGAGAACTTAACTTCGACTGGTGCCAGCAAAGCGGCAGCCTACATTATCGGCACTCCGGAAGCGCCGCTGAGCGGTTTCCATTTTACCAACGTCAATATCGAAGCCGCCCACGGCCTGCGCATTCGTAATGCCGAGCTGGAGACCAAAGGGCTTAATCTGCAGGTGAAAGAAGGCCCGGCGATTCAAAAAGACGCGGGGGCTATCGTTCACCAGTAACGCCACATTTGCGGGCAGCTGCACCACGGCGACTCTTCCGCCGGGTGTGGTCTGCCCTTTTTTTGATCGTCACTGGCTTAGAGCCTATCCCAGTAGGCGTAATCGTTGCAGGCAGTTTGGACACGGACAGCGCGCAAGAACCGGAGCGTACACGTAGTACGTGAGGATGATTCGCTCCGCTCACCCTTCGGGCCGCCCTGAAGGGCGTTCAAAACTCGGTGAGTTTTGTCTGAGCACTGCCCAGGGCCAAACTGGCAAATAAGATAGCCCTAATGGGATAGGTTCTTAAACCACAGCGTTTATAAGTGGTATGACCTGGCACTCTCTTTGCAGTCACTGGATAACTTTATCTGGCGAGGCAACAAACATGACAGAGCAAACCACAACGCTAAAAAGAACGCTCGGCAGTTTCCGCTTATGGGGGATTGCCGTTGGGCTGGTTATTTCCGGGGAGTATTTCGGCTGGAGCTACGGCTGGTCCCAGGCCGGGACGTTGGGCTTTATGATTGTCGCGCTGGCGATTGCCGCCATGTACTGCGCCTTTATTTTTAGCTTTACCGAACTGACCACCGCTATTCCGCATGCGGGTGGGCCTTTTGCCTACGCCTACCGTGCTTTCGGCCCGACCGGCGGTTTTATTGCAGGTTTTGCGACCCTGATTGAGTTTGTCTTTGCCCCGCCCGCCATTGCCATGGCTATCGGCGCCTACCTTAACGTACAGTTTCCGGCGCTGGACCCGAAATGGGTGGCCTGCGGCGCTTACCTCATATTTATGACGCTGAATATTCTCGGCGTCGGCATTGCCGCCACCTTTGAGCTGGTGGTCACCCTGCTGGCCATCTTCGAGCTGCTGGTGTTTATGGGCGTGGTTGCGCCGGGCTTCTCCTGGAGTCACTTTACCGCTAACGGCTGGGCGGGCGCGGAGAGCTTCAGCGGCCTGGCGCTACCGGGCATGTTTGCCGCGATCCCATTTGCTATCTGGTTCTTTCTGGCGATTGAAGGCGCATCGATGGCCGCCGAAGAGGCCAAAGACCCGCAGCGCACCATTCCCCGGGCGTTGGGCGGCGGCATTCTGACCCTGACCGTACTGGCAATTGGCGTCATGATTTTTGCCGGGGGCGTCGGCGACTGGCGTACGCTGTCCAATATCAACGACCCGCTGCCGCAGGCGATGAAAATGGTGGTTGGCAACAGCAGCGGCTGGCTACATATGCTGGTGTGGCTGGGGCTGTTCGGCCTGGTGGCGTCGTTCCACGGGATTATCATGGGCTACTCACGACAGATATACTCCCTGGCACGCGCGGGCTATCTTCCCGCCAGCCTGGCAACGCTGAACCGCCGTACCCGCACCCCGCATCTGGCGATCCTCGCCGGCGGCGTGGTCGGTATCGCCGCCATCTTCTCTGATTCGCTGATCACCATTAGCGGGATGCCGCTGACCGCCTGCATCGTCACGATGTCGGTATTTGGCGCTATTGTTATGTATATCACCTCGATGGCGGCACTGTTTAAACTGCGCCGCAGCGAGCCGAAGCTGATTCGCCCGTTCCGCGCGCCGCTCTATCCATGGGCACCGGCCTTTGCCCTGGCGATGGCGGTACTCTGCCTGGTGGCGATGGTCTGGTACAACCCGCTGCTGGCACTGATTTTCGCCGCCATGATGCTCGGCGGCTATCTGTGGTTTCGCAAGACCGCAGGTGCCCGCCAGCGCGCGGCGGTAGATCCGCAGCTGCGCACCGTATCCTGAGGAGCCGACATATGTATAAAACCACGCTATCGGGCCAGGTATGGCGTTTTGATAGTCTGAAGACACTGATGGCGAAAGCCTCCCCAGCGCGTTCCGGCGACGCGCTGGCGGGGGTTATCGCTGAGTCTGCCGAAGAGCGGATGGCGGCAAAAATGGCGCTGGCGGAGGTGCCATTGACGGAAATTCTCGCTAATCCGCTGATTCCCTACGAGCAGGATGAAGTGACCCGGCTGATACTCGATACCCACGACAGCTGGGGCTTTGCGGCGATTCGCCATCTGACGGTCGGCGATTTTCGCGACTGGCTGCTCGATGATGCCACCGACGAAGCGGCACTACGCCAGGTCGCAAGGGCGATAACCCCGGAGATGGCAGCAGCGGTCAGCAAGCTGATGCGTAACCAGGATCTGATCCTCGCCGCCAGCAAGTGCCGGGTCGTCACGCGCTTTCGCAACACTATTGGCCTGCCGGGGCATCTCAGCGTGCGCCTGCAGCCGAATCACCCCACCGATGATATGAAAGGGATCGCCGCCAGTATGCTCGACGGCCTACTGTACGGCGCGGGGGATGCGGTGATCGGCATTAATCCGGCCAGCGACAGCCTGCCGGTTCTGGCGCAGCTTAACCATATGCTCGACGATATTATTCAGCGCTTCGCTATCCCCACCCAGTCGTGCATTTTGACCCACGTCACCAACACCTTACAGCTGATCGAACGCGGCGCGCCGGTGGATCTGGTGTTTCAGTCGGTGGCCGGGACCGAGGCCGCCAATAGCGGTTTCGGCATTAATCTGGCGCTGCTGCAAGAGGCCCGGGAAGCGGCGCTCAGCCTTAATCGCGGCACGCTCGGCAACAATGTGATGTACTTTGAAACCGGTCAGGGCAGCTGTCTTTCCGCCAATGCCCATCACGGCGTTGACCAGCAGACCTGCGAAGCCCGCGCCTATGCCGTCGCCCGCCATTTCGAGCCGCTGCTGGTCAATACGGTAGTGGGCTTTATCGGCCCGGAATATCTCTACGATGGCAAGCAGATTATCCGCGCCGGGCTGGAAGACCATTTCTGCGGCAAGCTGATGGGGCTGCCTATCGGCTGCGACGTCTGCTACACCAACCACGCTGAAGCAGATCAGGACGATATGGATACCCTGCTGACGCTGCTGTGCACCGCCGGACTGACCTTCCTGATCGGCGTACCGGGGGCTGACGATATTATGCTCAACTATCAAAGCACCTCGTTTCACGATGCCCTCTACGCCCGCCGCCTGCTGGGTTTAAAACATGCGCCGGAGTTTGCTGACTGGCTGGCGAAGATGCAGATTATTGACCGCCACGGCGCGCTGCGTCTGACCGACGCCCGCCATCCGCTACTTTCCGTCCTGCCGCAAGGAGAACCTGTATGAATCCTCCCGACGCCTGGAACCCGCTGCGTGAATTTACCGATGCGCGGATTGCGCTGGGCCGTAGCGGCGCGAGCCTGCCGACCCGAGAAGTGCTCAATTTCGGCCTCGCTCACGCCAGGGCGCGCGACGCCATCCACCAGCCCTTCGCCAGCGACCAGTTAGAACAGCCGCTGGCGGATTTGGGCCTCTCTTCGCTGACCGTCCACAGCGCCGCCAGCGATCGTCATGTTTATCTAAATCGCCCGGATCTGGGGCGCCGCCTGAACGATGCGAGGCGCGCTGACCTGGCCGCCAGCGGCGTGCGTCCCGCCGACCTGCTAGTAGTGGTTGGCGACGGGCTGTCGTCATACGCCGTACAGCGCCAGGCGCTGCCGCTGATCCGTGCCCTTCTCCCCTATCTGGAAACGCTTGGATTGAGCCTTGCTCCGGTGGTGCTCGCGCACCAGTCGCGGGTGGCGCTGGGCGATGATATTGGTGAAACGCTGAAGGCCAGAGCGGTAGCGATTCTGATTGGCGAGCGGCCGGGGCTCTCTTCGCCGGATAGCCTTGGCGTTTATTTAACCTGGCAGCCGCATCGTCAGCGGCTGGAGTCGGAGCGTAACTGTATTTCCAATATTCGCCCGGAGGGGCTGAGCTATGATGCCGCCGCATTTAAGCTGGCCTGGTTGCTGGAGCAAGCCTTTTTACGGCGGCTAACCGGGGTGCGCCTGAAAGATGAAAGCGATAATCCGGCACTGCATGGAAAAATAAAACCTTTGAGCCAATTAAAATAATTGGCCACGCGAGCAGAAGAATAGATTTTTAATATTCCTGGCGCAGCTGAATATTATATTCTGGCACGTGCTGAAATTGCGGGTTTTGTAGGCCGGGTAAGGCGTCAGCCGCCACCCGGCAAATTGCGAGCGCCGTAGCCAAAATAGTTTTGTCATCACTCTCATATCCTTCCCCTGTAGGTAATAAGAATATTGCATGAGTAAAAATGAAACAAACGTTGTAAGGTAAATCTGTATACCAAATATATCTCGTTATCTATTCAAAATAACAGCCAATAATTCGCCAACTCATGTGGCGAATTATTTCTCAATGTTATGCAGTCATTGATGGTTAAAGATAAATAATCGACCGACGGTGAGGTAAAAATGAAAAAATTTTCCGGGAAAGCGTCTTTAATGGCCACGCTGGTTGCCGCGTTGGTCGGTGCAAATAGCGTGCAGGCAGCTGAAATTAAAATCGGCGTAGTATTGCCGCTGAGCGGTGCGCTGAGCGGCTACGGGCAGCCATCACAAAAAGGGCTGGATATTATTCAGAGCATTACCCCGACATTAAAAAATGGCGATACCGTTAAGCTTATTGTGATTGACGATAAGAGCGACAAGGTCGAAGCCGCTAACGCCATGCAGCGCCTGGTTTCCAGCGATAAAGTCGACGCGGTGATCGGCGAAGTCACCTCCTCCAATACCCTGGCGATGACCAAAATCGCCGACGACAGTAAAACGCCGCTGGTCTCCTCGACCGCCACCAACGACCGCGTCACCCGCAACCACCCTTACGTTAGCCGGGTCTGCTTCTCCGACAGCTTCCAGGGCGTGGTTGGCGCAAACCTCGCCTCCCGCGACCTGAAAGCCAAAACCGCCGCCATCGTCTTCGACAGCAGCAACGACTACTCCGTCGGCCTGGCGAAGGCCTTCCGCACTCAGTTCCTGAAAAACGGCGGCACCATCCCTATCGAAGTTCAGGCCCCCGGCGGCAGCAAAGATTTTAAAGCCCAGTTGGCCAGCGTGAAAGCGAAGAACGTCGACATGATTTATATGCCGATTTACTACACCGAAGGGGCGCTTATCGCCGTGCAGGCGAAACAGCTGGGGCTGAGCAAACCGGTGGTCGGCGGCGACGGTCTGGCGGCGGATCAGGTCTTTTTTGACGTCGGCAAAGATGCGGTTAACGGCTATATGACCACCGATTACTACTCGCCGAACGCCAAAGAGCAAACGCCAGCGGGCGAAGTGTTTATCAAAGCCTGGGAAGCGAAATATCAGCAGCCGACCCATACCTGGGGCGCAATGGCGGCGGATGCGTATAACGTCATTATCAACGCCATGAACCAGTGCAGCGACCCGCATGACCGGGTTTGTGTTAACGAAAAAATTCGCGCCACCAAGGACTTCCAGGGCGTGACCGGCACCCTGACGTTGCAAAACGGCGACGCTATCCGCAGCGCGGTCATCAACGAAGTGAAAGATGGCAAGCTGGCGTTCCGTACCGTAGTCAATCCTTAAGGATATCAGATGGATGGTGCCATTTTTCTCCAGCAAGTGGTCAATGGAATGAGCCTCGGGGGCATGTACGCCCTGATTGCCATCGGTTATACGATGGTTTATGGGGTGCTGCGCCTGATCAACTTCGCCCATGCGGACGTCATGATGGTCGGGGCGTTTACCACCCTGTTTTTATTTTCTTCTATTGGGCTACCCTTCGGGGTAGCAGTTTTCCTGACCCTCGCGCTGTGCGGCCTGTTCGGAATGCTGATCGACCGGGTGGCCTACCGTCCTCTGCGCCAGGCATCAAAAATCTCGATGCTGATCACCGCCATTGGCGTCAGCTTCTTTCTCGAAAACCTGTTCAACGTGCTGTTTGGCGGCAGCTCGCGCTTTTTCGCCGCGCCGGAATTCTTCAACAATACCCGCGCCTTTGGTGACGTCATTATCACCAACGTGGCGTGGATCGTACCGCTGATTACCGTTCTGCTGCTGTTGGCGATCCTCTGGCTGCTGTACCGCACTCGCTACGGAATGGCGATCCGCGCGGTGGCTTTCGACGTCAATACCGTGCGTCTGATGGGCATCGACGCCAACCGTATTATCTCGCTGGTGTTTGCTCTCGGCAGCAGCCTCGCGGCGCTGGGCGGGGTGTTCTACTCGATTAGCTATCCGACCATCGACCCGCTGATGGGCGTGTTGATTGGCCTGAAAGCCTTCGCCGCCGCGGTGCTTGGCGGAATAGGCAGCGTCACCGGCGCGGTATTAGGTGGTTTTATTCTCGGTTTTACCGAAGTGGTCGCGGTTGCGCTATTCCCCGAACTGGGCGGCTACAAAGACGCCTTCGCCTTTATGTTCTTGATTTTGGTCCTCTTATTCCGCCCGGTTGGCATTATGGGCGATGAACGTCTGGAAAGGAGCCGTTTCTGATGCTCAACGCGACAACGACCGCCGGGGCGCAGCTGCGCAACCTGGTCATTATTGTTATCTGCATTGCGCTGCTGACCGGGATTAACGTGGTCTTCAACGACTATATTATTCGCGTCATCAGCACCATTTTTGTCTTTATGATCCTCGCGGTCAGCTACAACCTGATCAACGGCGTCACCGGCCAGCTGTCGCTGGAGCCTAACGGCTTTGTGGCGGTTGGCGCTTACGTCACCGCTCTGCTGATCCTTTCCAGCGACAGCAAGCTGGATATGTTTGAGATGGCCGCCCCCAGCCCGTGGATCCTCGTGCTGCACGCCAGTTTCCTGCCCGCGTTGCTTATCAGCGGCCTGTGCGCGGCGGCGCTGGCGGTGTGCCTTGCCTTCCCGGTATTCCGCGTGCGCGGCGACTACCTGGCGATCGTCACCCTCGGCTTCGGCTTTATTATAAAAATCCTCGCCATTAACAATCCGCAGATCACCAACGGCGCGATTGGCCTCAACGATATCCCCCAGCAGCCGCATCTGCTGTTCTGGTGCGGACTGTTTGCTCTACTGGCGACCGGGATGATTTTGCAACTGGTGTGGTCAAAATACGGGCGAATGATGAAAGCGGTGCGCGACGATGAAGACGCCGCCATCGCCATGGGGGTAAACACGTTTCGGATTAAAACCTGTGCTTTTGCCACCAGCGCCTTTTTCGAAGGGATCGGCGGCGGCCTGCTGGCATCGCTGCTGACCACCATATCGCCGAACCTGTTCGACTTTATGCTCACCTTCCAGTTGCTGATTATTATCGTGCTCGGCGGCCTGGGCAGCACCACCGGCGCGCTGCTCGGCACCGTGCTGGTAGTCGGCAGCGGCGAGTGGCTGCGCTTTCTCGACCAGCCGCTCCAGTTCTTCGGTCACGATCTCGGGGCGTATCCGGGACTGAGAATGGTGGTGTTCTCGCTGCTGCTGCTGATCATCATGCTGTTCGCCCGCGAAGGTCTTCTGGGCAAAAAAGAGATTTGGCAGGTGGGCAAAAGGAGCCGCAGCTATGGCGCAAAATAAGGTCATTTTGCAGGTGCAGGACATCACCATGCAGTTCGGTGGGCTGCGGGCCATCGATAACGTCAGTTTCCACGTCGACGAGGCGGAAATTTTTGGCCTGATTGGCCCCAACGGCGCGGGGAAAACCACCATGTTCAACGTCATCACCGCCAACTATAAACCGACCAGCGGCAGCGTGACCCTGGCGGGGAAGTCGTTGAAAGGGCTGAAGCCGAACCGGGTGGTCAACGCCGGGATCGCCCGCACCTTTCAGAATATCCGCCTGTTTAACTCGATGACGGTATTAGAAAACGTGATGGTCGGCCTTGATAGCGCCAGCCGCTATTCACTGCTGGAAGCGGCGCTGCATATTGGCCGCTATTTCCCCGCTGAACGAGCGGCGAAAGCCAAGGCGATGGCGATTCTGGACGATATCGGCATCGCCCATTTTGCCGATATGCAGGCCACCAACCTCAGCTACGGCAACCAGCGTAAGGTTGAGATCGCCCGCGCGCTGGCGACATCGCCTAAGTTATTGCTGCTCGACGAACCTGCCGCCGGGATGAACCCGAAAGAGACGGAAGATCTGGCGGACCTGATCTTCCGTATGCGTGACGACTACCAGCTCAGCGTGCTGCTGATTGAGCACGACATGCCGTTCGTCAACAAGCTGTGCGAACGGGTGATGGTGCTGGAGTACGGCAAACCGCTGTTTAGCGGCCTGATGTCCGAAGCCATTGAGGATCCGGAGGTGATTTCCGCTTACCTGGGGGACGTCCGTTATGCTTAGCGCGCGCGAGTTAAAAGTGTTTTACGGCGTTATTCAGGGACTGAAAGGTGTTGATATTGATATTTTCGACCGGGAGATCGTGACCTTAATCGGCAGCAACGGCGCGGGGAAAACCTCAACCCTCAACGGCATCGTCAACCTGGTGCGCTCCACGGGGCGCGTTAATTTTCTCAATGAGGATATTTCCCGCAGCCAGACGCATCAAATTGTACGCAAGGGGCTGGCGCTGGTCCCCGAAGGGCGGCGCATCTTCACCAATCTGACCATCGAAGAAAATCTGCGCATGGGGGCTTACAACAATCTCGCCGGATTTACCCGCCTGCGCGATCGGATGTACAGCCTGTTTCCCCGCCTGAAAGAACGGCGTAATCAGATGGCGGGCACCATGAGCGGCGGCGAGCAGCAGATGCTGGCTATCGCCAGAGCGTTAATGAGCGAACCGGTTTTACTGATGCTTGATGAACCGAGCCTCGGGCTGGCGCCGAAAATTGTCGGTGAGCTGTTCGCGACGATTAAGCTGCTGCGGGAGGAGAATATTACCGTGCTGCTGGTAGAACAGAACGCCACGGCGGCGTTGACTATCGCCGATCGCGCCTATGTGCTGGAAAATGGGAAGATTATGCTTTCCGGCCCGGCCCCGGAGGTGCTGGTGAATCCGGAAATCAAGCGGATGTATCTGGGGGGATAAAGCTGTTCAGGGCTGCGGCATCGCTTCCTGCGTCGCCGCAACCGCAAACAGCCTCGCGCTACACAAAGCACACCTCATTCCAGTAGGCTTCACGCGTCCTGCGCCGCTCAGTATGTTTTATCATGGCGAAACCACCTTGTTTCCACGTTACCGAGGTCGATTCCGTAGAGACTGGCGACCGGTAATATCGCCTCCATCATGCGTTGGGTATCCTGCTGCCCGGCTTCACCGCTGGATAAAGAAGCCAGCCAGCCCGTGATGCGTTGCCATAGTGCCACTTTCATTTTTCTCCTCCGTCGGGAAGCGTTTTGCTTGCGTCTATTTCAACCACAGTTGACGGCGGGCGGGAAATATCAATTCCTGATTTGTAATTCTGCGGGACGCATATTGCGGGCCTTTCCCGGATTGCGACGTAAACGTCTTATCCGGGCTACACGCCTGGTAGCCCGGACAGGCGCGTCAAGCGCCGCCTCCGGGAGATTTTCATGCCGCTGCGGATATGCCTCTGAAACGACGTGATATGCAGCGATGCTCTGGCCCCGTAGGGGCGAGTCCCAGGGATGGGACGAGTAATGTCGAGTTGAGCCGACCGCAGGCTGAGGACCGGGAGGTGAGCGCAGTGCGCAGCACCGATTTCTTTGCGGGACCGCGGGGATTGTAAAGGGGGAGACGGTTTTCTCCCCCTTTACCCGTTCACGTACCACGGTGAGACATTTTCTGCGTGATAGTGGTGAACGGAACACTTCTACACCGTCCCGGAGGCGGTGCTACGCACCTGTCCGGGCTACTTGTCCCCAGTTTGGTAGCACAGAGCCGGATAAACAATATCCACAATTTTGTTAAGTTCTTTTTCGTTATAGATAAGAACTTTTTCTTCTTTGCCGCAGACGGTCAATTTGTGGGAGCGTGATTAACACAAAACAAAACAGGGATTCAGGGGATAAATTATGCGCATTGCAAAAACAAAAATCGCGCTGGCGCTGGGCATTCTGGTGCTCGCCGCGCAGGCTCAGGCCGACCAATTAGCTGATATCAAAGCCGCCGGGGTGGTCAAAGTCGCCACCTTCGACGCCAACCCGCCTTTCGGCTCGGTAGATCCGAAAACGCATAAAATCGTCGGCTACGACGTGGACTTCGCCGAAGCGCTGGCCAAATCTCTCGGCGTGAAGCTGGAGCTGGTCGCCACTAACCCGGCTAACCGCATTCCGCTGCTGCAATCGGGTAAGGCCGATCTGATCGTCGCCGACATCACCATCACCCCGGAACGCGCACAGGTGATTGATTTCTCAACGCCATACTTCGTGACCGGCCAGCAGTTCCTCGTCCCGGCCAAATCAGCGGATAAACTTGATGATTACAGCAAAGCACGCATCGGCGCGGTAAAAGGCACCACCGGTGAGCAGGCGCTGCATCAGCGTTTCCCGCAGTCACGTGTGCTCTCTTATGACGATATTCCGCTTGCGCTGACCGCCCTGCGCAACGGTAACGTGCAGGCGATCACTCAGGACAGCACCATTCTCGCCGGGCTGCTGGCGGAAGCGCCGGACAAGGCGAACTTCAAAATCATTCCTGACCTGCTGAGCAAAGAAGAGATAGGCGTTGGCGTGAAGAAAGGCGAACCGGCCCTGCTGAAAGCGGTGAACGACGAGCTGGTAAATCTGGAGAAATCCGGCGAAGCCGCCAAAATTTACGACGTCTGGTTTGGCCCGAGCACCAAAACCCCGCAGCCGCGCGCCTTTACTATCGAAGCTAAATAAGCAGAAAATACATTATGTTATCGGCTCTATTTTCACGCTCCGCGGCATCGTCCGCGGATTTTTCGCATCTGCAACGCGCCAGTATTGAGTTCCGCGATGTCGCCAAAAGCTACGGAGATCACCGGGTACTGAACGGCGTTAATTTGCAGGTCGAACCCGGCGAAGTGGTGGCAATCCTCGGCCCTTCTGGATCGGGCAAATCAACCCTGATCCGCCTGATCAACCAGCTTGAATCCCTTAGCGGCGGCGAGATTTTAATTGACGGCAAACCGACGCGCCAGCTCACCGGCAGCGCCCTGCGCCAGTTGCGCAGCCGGGTCGGCTTTGTCTTTCAGCAGTTTAATCTCTACGCCCACCTGACGGCGCAGGAGAATATCAGCCTCGCGCTGGAGCGGGTTCACGGCTGGGACAAAAGTGCCGCCCGCGAACGCGCGTTAGAGCTGCTCAAACAGGTTGGTCTCGAAGATAAAGCGCAGCAGATGCCGGCCCAGCTCTCCGGCGGTCAGCAGCAGCGGGTAGCTATCGCCCGCGCCCTCGCCTCTTCACCGCAGATCATTCTGTTCGATGAACCCACATCGGCTTTGGATCCGGAGATGATTGGCGAAGTCTTGCAGGTGATGAAAACCCTCGCCCACAGCGGGATCACCATGGTGGTAGTGACGCACGAGATGCAGTTCGCCCGCGAGATTGCCGATCGGGTGGTATTTATCGACGGCGGCGATATTCTCGAAGTCGCGCCGCCGGCCGAGTTCTTCGCCCGACCGCAGCACGCTCGCACCCGTCGTTTTCTGCAAAAGGTGCTCGACCCGTTGCACCAGGAGAGTGAGGCGTGATCCCGCATCTCGACTGGCACGGCGTGCTGAGCGGGCAGCCGCTGCAATGGATAATCTCCGGTTTTCTCACCACCGTCTGGGTTAGCGTCGCCGGGATGATTCTGGCGACCGCGCTGGCTATCTTGCTGCTGGCGCTGCGCCTCGGCGGCGGTCGGCCCGGACGCTGGCTGGTGGCGGCCTGGGTTTCGCTGTTTCGCAATACGCCGCTGCTGGTCCAACTGCTGTTCTGGTATTTCGCCGCCTGGAATCTGCTGCCGCTTGGGGCGCGGGATTTTATCAATGACGATCACAGCTGGTCGATTCTGCCGGGCAACGTCTGGTGGCTGACGCCAGAGTTTCTCTGCTCGATGTGGGGGCTTGGGGTCTTTACCTCGGCGTTTCTGATTGAGGAGATCGCCTCCGGATTACGTGCCGTTAGCCATGGTCAGCGGGAAGCAGCGCTGTCTCAGGGGTTCACACCCTGGCAGGAACTGCGCCACATTCTGCTGCCGCAGGGACTGGCGAACGCCTGGCAGCCGATTATCGGCCAGTATTTGAACCTGATGAAGCTCTCTTCGCTGGCGAGCGGAATCGGCTTTGCCGAACTCACCTATCAGGTGCGGCAAATTGAGAGTTACAACGCGCATGCGCTGGAGGCCTTTGCCGTCGGCACCGTACTGTATCTGGCGCTTGGCGTGGTCATGGGCGTGGCGCTGACGCGTTTCGGTCCGGGAAAACATCAGCAAAGGAGAGCCGGGTATGAACGCTAATCTGGCGGTGATTGTCGATAACCTCGACTATCTGCTGTGGGGACGACTGGCGGACGGTATTCCCGGCGGCGTGGTGTTAACACTGCTGATGGCTATCGGCGCCGCCGCGCTGGCGCTGCCCGGCGGGGTGCTGTTGGCGGGTATCGCCTGGCGCTATGACGGGATTGTGCGGCGATTATTATTTCTGTGGGCGGAGATTATTCGCGGCATCCCGCTGATTTTCGTGATTTTCTGGCTGTGGTATCTGCTACCGATGCTCACCGGTAGCGACCTGCCGGGAGCGGTGACCGTCACGGTGGCGCTGGCGTGGTTTACCGCCGCCTCGGTGATGCACTCGGTGCTGGCGGGGCTGCAATCGCTGCCCCACGGGCAGTATGAAGCCGCGCTAACACAGGGGTTTGCTCCCGGACAGACGCTTCGCCTGATCTTACTACCACAGGCTTTACGTAACGTTCAGCCATCGCTGGTCGGGATATTTATCGGCCTGCTTAAAGACACCTCGCTGGCCTTTATCGTCAACGTACCGGAACTGACCACCGTCGCCGGACAGGTCAATAACCGGGTGCAGATATATCCGCTGGCGATTTTCGTCTTTACCGGAGCGGTCTATTATCTGCTGTGCTGCGGCCTGAGTCTGCTGGCGAATCGTCGGTATGCGAGAGCGGCCGAGTAAATCATTCGACGTGGCGCGGTTAGTTGATATCGCGCCACGTCGCTTTAACGTGGACTTCGCCCGAGGCGTTCACTTCGCCGTACCAGCCGCTGTGGCGACCCAGCGTTCGCGTCGAGATAATGTCATTCATCAGAATCGAGAACTTCACCGTCGCCTTATCCATTACGCCGGGCAGGCCTGAGATATCCGTCCATGCGGAATTTAGCCATAGCGCATCCGTCATATCCCGCCAGTTGCCGTCGCAACCCACGTCGTAAGTTTTTGTTTTGCCGTCTTGGGTCATAAAGGAGAGCGTTGCCGGAAACGGCACTCTATCCACCGGCTCCGTGGAACTGAAAATACAGTGCGGACGCCCGTTGACTATCTCCGTTGGCCCAGTGACTTTTATCTGTACCTCGTCGGCGGCAGTTTTACCACTGGTGGTGACGATATAGTTAAAGTCCAGCGACGGCTGGCTGCTACCAACGTAACCCTCGCGGACTGGCGCATTGCTGTAGTCGTCAGAGGTGATACTGATGCTGAATTCGCGGGGTTTGATAACCAGGGAGTTTGAAACCGGTAAACTCCACAAACCTCTCCCTGAATTCACGGCAATCCCGTGTGCGTTAGGGAAGGTGCGAACAAGTCCCTGATATGAGATCATGTTTGTCATCTGGAG
>NZ_JAPUEW010000091.1:0-37870 GCF_027492335.1 Klebsiella sp.
TTTCTGACGGAGTCATCATACAAGCCCGGACAGATGCGCAGCATCGCCTCCGGGAGGCGTGGATACCCGCTGAGTTAGGCTTGCAAATAGACCACCTGAGTTTGCAGATACTCATTCAGGCCATGACGCCCATCTGCGCCGCCAATTCCCGATTTACGCCATCCGGCATGGAAGCCCTGCATTGCTTCAAAGTTTTCACGGTTGATATAGGTTTCGCCGAACTTCAGCCCTTTTATCGCCTTCATAGCGACATTCAGGTCACGAGTATAGATAGATGAGGTCAGGCCATAATCGCTATCGTTGGCCATTGCCAGCGCCTCTTCAAGCGTGTCAAACGCCACCACCGGCAGTACCGGGCCAAACGTCTCTTCATGAACGATGTCCATCTCCTGACGCACGTCCAGCAGCAGCGTCGGCGGATAAAAATAGCCTTTGCCAGTTACCGCTTTACCCCCAAGGACCACGCGGGCGCCCTGCACGACCGCCTTCGCCACCTTCTGCTCAACGCGCTCCAGCGCGGCGGCGTTGATCAACGGCCCCATGGCGATATCGTCTCGTGATGCCGGGTCGCCAAACTGCACTGCTTTCATCGCTTCACCAAGTCGGTTAACGAAGCGGTCGTAAATCCCTTTTTGCACATACACGCGCTCGACGCAGTTACACACCTGCCCGGTATTAATTACGCGTGAATCAACCACCGCTTTTACCGCCAGCTCAAGATCTGCGTCGTCCATCACGATGGCTGGCGCTTTACCGCCCAGTTCAAGACAAACTTTGGTGATATTTTTCGCCGCAGCGGCCATGATTTTCTCACCTGCCACCACGCTGCCGGTCATGCTGACCATCGCGACTTTCGGGTTACCCGCCAGTTCCTGACCCACAGTTTCGCCACGGCCCAGCACCAGGTTAAAGACCCCTTTCGGCAGGCCGATATCATGGACAATTTGTGCGAAAGCGATAGCATTATTCGGCGTAAATTCGCTCGGTTTAATCACGATGGTATTGCCGGTAATCAGCGCCGGAGCCAATTTGCGGGCAATCAGAAAGAACGGGAAGTTCCACGGCAAAATACCGGTCGTTACACCCAGCGCGCGTTTAAAGACCAGTATGTTTTCGCCCGGACGGTCGCTCTGCACGATTTCACCTTCATAGCGGCGTGCCCATTCGGCCATATAGTCGAGGTAATCAGCGGTAAATGAGACTTCCACCGCCGCCAGTTGCTGGATTTTCCCGCCTTCAGCAACAATCAGCGCAGCGATTTCATCTGCCCGCTCGCGAATACCGGCAGCAATTTTGCGTAGCCACCCCGCGCGTTCAATGGCTGGCAAGGCTTCCCAGCCCGGCTGCGCCCTCTCAGCCGCCAGAATCGCCCGCTGTGCATCCTCCGCGCTCCCGTCAGGAATGCGCGAAAGCAGCGCTTCCGTCGCCGGGTTGATAACATCAATCCAGGCATCACCGCGGCCAGATTCAAACTGGCCGTCAATATACATAGGGTGTTGAACGGGTGCTGTCATGGTCTTCTCCTGTGGAGTTATTGTTTTTAACAAGTGAATTTAATGTTAAAAATTATCTTATGACCGAAAAATCGACAGTCTGGACCCGTGTTTTTGTGAATCATTTCATAAAAATAGATGAGTTCGACGCAGATAAAATCACAATTCGATAACACACAATGCCCGTTTGCGATAATCCTGACTCAAACGGGCAAATTTTTCGATTCAGTGCTTAGTCGCCAGGGGATCTGACGGTTTTTTCAGGGATATGCTGTTGAGGTGGAATACTCCGTTCACTTCTGTTCTGTACACCTTATTTATTTCCTCTACGAGTGAACGGCATGGGGGGCGTTTCGCCCGCCCCCCATCGCTGCAAGCCCGCATTTAAAACCACTGGCTAAAAGAAACTTGCACAGAACCTAACCCAGCGTTCGCGCACTCAGCGCATCGGACAACAGACGATCATCGCGCAGCGTCTCCCACGCCTGCACAATATGCGGCGGAATATCCACATGGGCGATAAACCCCTTACCCAGCGGGCCGTATCCCTGCGGATTGTCTGCCAGTCGCGGCAGTTCGCCGAGAATCAGCGCCAGATAGCGCCCAACCGGCCACAGACCCTCTTGCTCACCACTAAAGGTTAAACCGTTATTACTATTGCACAGCACAGGCGAGCAGCCCGGCGTGCTGTACCATTGCGGCGCAGCGATCTCCTCCCCTTGCCAGACTCGGGCAAACGTCGCCATCGTTCTGCGCTGCATCGTCGGGTCCTGGATCACCACGCCCGCGCGATGTGCAATCCCTCTCTCTTCGAGCATTTGTCGGGTAAAGCGCGCGTTCTCTCCGCAGTTGGTGGAGCAGTCTTCCACCACAATCCTTTCACCAGGAATCTGCCAGAATTGATGGGCAATATCCGCAAGAATATGCGACTCGGCGCGCCCCGATACCGGCAGCGTCCGGTAGCGAGAATCACTCAACACCGAGTCGTATAAAAATGAGGTGGAGTGACCGATGCCACCGCTGATCAGCAACGGTACAGCATGACGTACCGCCAGTTGGCAGGCAAAATCAATGGTCGGGATCACCGCATTGCCCGCCAGTACCACCACATCGATTTGCGGATACTGTGGCAAATCATCCTGTGCCAGCCAGGCCCCCAGCCGGTTTGCCGCGTCTAATGTCGCCTCCGGTAGCGATGGAAAATGTTCTGACATGCTCTCTCCTGTTAACATTCTCAGCCTTAAATTACCGGCGACCATATTAGACCGTACGTCTTACTTTGGGTAATAAAGTGCGACCCGATTACCGATGCTTTTTAAGCAACAAAGTCAACACACAAACGCAGCGTTTTATTCACTTTTTGAAGAGGGTCAAGATTCTAATAAATAGAGAGAAATAGCCACAACTACGGCTTTAATGCACAAAGATGCATATTCATCCGTAGACAACGTTATTTTTCGTTTTTTTATTCATAAAAAACGCAAACCCAGCCGTGACAACAGCATATTCTGCATTTTTGCCAAATACCGTCCCATTAAATTGGTGATAACATTCTCGTTACAGAGTTTATCGCTATCTCTTTCCACGGTTAACAAAATAATTATTACTGCAAAACAGGACTCTTATGGAAAAGTTATCTTACGCTTCTGAAAGTAGTACATCTCCATGGACCACCTACCTGCGTCAAATCGACCGCGTCGCGCCCTACCTCGGCGATCTCGCCTACTGGATTGAAACCCTTCGCCACCCAAAACGCGCGCTGATTGTTGATATTCCAGTACAAATGGATGACGGTACTATCCGCCATTTCGAAGGTTATCGCGTTCAGCACAATCTCTCGCGCGGGCCGGGTAAAGGCGGCGTGCGCTACCATCCGGATGTCGACCTGAATGAAGTCATGGCGCTCTCCGCCTGGATGACCATCAAGTGCGCCGCAGTCAATATTCCTTACGGCGGCGCAAAAGGCGGGATCCGCGTCGACCCGTTCTCATTATCCGAAGGTGAACTGGAGCGTCTGACCCGCCGCTATACCAGCGAAATCGGCATTATTATTGGGCCGCAAAAAGATATTCCGGCACCGGACGTCGGAACCAACGGTAAAGTGATGGCCTGGATGATGGATACCTACTCCATGAACCATGGCACGACCATTACCGGCGTGGTGACCGGCAAGCCGATCCATCTCGGCGGCTCCCTGGGCCGTGAAAAAGCTACCGGGCGCGGTGTGTTCGTGACCGGGCGCGAAGTGGCTCGCCGCAGCGGGATCGAAATTGAAGGCGCGAAAGTGGCGCTGCAAGGTTTTGGTAACGTCGGCAGCGAAGCGGCTCGTCTGTTCGCGGGCGTCGGCGCACGCATCGTGGTGATTCAGGACCACACCGCAACGCTGTTTAACGAAGGCGGTATTGATATGGCCGCGCTGACCGCATGGCAGGCCGAGAACAAACAGATTGCCGGTTTCCCTGGCGCGCGTGAAATTGCCAAAGAGGAGTTCTGGACCACGCAAACGGATATTCTGATCCCGGCGGCGCTGGAAGGTCAGATCACCCGTGAACGTGCAGAAACCATCAGTTGCAAACTGGTGCTGGAAGGCGCTAACGGCCCGACCTATCCGGAGGCAGATGATGTGCTGGCTGAACGCGGTATCGTGGTGGTACCGGACGTTATCTGTAACGCCGGTGGCGTCACCGTGAGCTACTTCGAATGGGTGCAGGATATGGCCAGTTTCTTCTGGAGCGAAGAGGAGATCAACGCCAAAATGGACCGCATCATGACCGATGCTATCGTTCACGTGTACGAAAAAGCGGTTGAAAAAGAGTGCTCTTTACGTACCGCCGCCTATATCGTGGCCTGTGAGCGTATCCTGATGGCGCGTAAAGATCGCGGCATCTATCCAGGATAATCTGACCTTCTCAGCCCGTTTTATGCCGGGCTTGAGTCCCAAGTTTCGGCTATTCAGGACACATTCTTTGACATTGCCCGGTGGCGGCTAACGCCTTACCGGGCCTACAAACAATGACTAACCTGATGATATTGTGCAATTTGTAGGCCGGATAAGGCGCAAGCCGCCATCCGGCGAAAATGCGAGCCTGGTTGTCTCTCTTTCCTCCTTCCTCATGCTTATCCCACAATAAACGCACATACCGTTAACCGATTTTTATCAATCAGCTTGAATTCTCGTTTTGGCCAGGCTTAAAATCATTAGAGCTCTAACGATATTACAGGCTGACCTATGGACAACCGACAGCTTAACTTCTCCCATCTTTTGTATCTGACCGCCCACCACTGGCGGCTGGCGGTCAACCGTCGCCTCAAAAACCTTGGCATGAGCCAGGCCAGTTGGGTCGCCGTTGCCGCCATTGCGCGCAACGAACAGCCGCTGTCGCAAAGCGAGCTGGCCCAGGAACTGGGCGTCGAAAGCGCCACCCTCGTGCCGCTCCTTAACCGGCTGGTTGATCTCGGTCTGGTCGAACGGGTCAAAACCGAACGCGATAAGCGTAAACGTCTCCTGATCGCCACCGCCAAAGGCCTTGATATTTATCAACAGGTGAAAACGGTGGCCGATGATTTGCGTGAGGAGATCCTCACCGCCATTACCCCTGAAGAACAGCAACAGACCCAGCGGGTGCTGGAAAAACTGCTGCGCGAGGTTGAGAAAAAATAATGCCTCGCCGTACAAGCAATCCTTATGTACCCCACGATTGGGCTCCACACGAAAAACCGGCCATTCTCGGCTCACCTTCAACGCCAATTCACAGCACGCCAAAACGTATTGCCTACGGAATCGTCGGGCTACTGGTATGCCTGACCGGTGCGCTGGGCAACGCGGTGGTCACTGCCAACCTGCAACTGTTGCAAGGGACCTTTGCCGCCTGGTCGACAGAGATCGCCTGGCTGCCTGCGGTCTACGTAATGACCAACGTCTCCATCAACCTACTGCTGGTGAAATTCCGCCAGCAGTTCGGCCTGCGCGCCTTTACCGAAGGCTTTCTTGTGCTCTACGTACTGGTGACCTTCTTCCACCTGTTTGTTAACGACCTCAGTTCAGCCCTGATGGTTCGCGCAGCCCACGGCATGGTAGCAGCGGCGCTCAGCTCGTTGGGCATTTATTATCAGGTTCAGGCCTGGCCTGCCCGACATCGACTAAAGGCGCTGACTATTGGCATCACTGGCTCCTCGCTGGCGATCCCCCTTGCCCGCCTTTTCTCTACCGAACTGCTGCAAATTGATGAGTGGCGCGGGCTGTACTTTTTCGAACTGGGGCTGGCGCTGGTGTCGCTGGCCTGCGTGATGGCGCTGAAGCTGCCGCCGAGCGATCGCAAAAAAGTGTTCGAGAAGAAAGATTTCATCACCTTCTGCCTGCTGGCGCCGGGGATGGCGCTGGTGTGCGCAGTGCTGTCGCTGGGGCGGCTGGACTGGTGGTTTGAAGCGCCGTGGATTGGCTGGTCGCTGGCGGGCGCAGTGGTGTTGATTGTTTCCGCCATCGCCTTTGAACATAACCGCAGCAACCCGCTGCTCAATACTAAATGGCTTTCCAGCGGCAGTATTCTGCGACTGGGGCTAATTATGCTGCTGATCCGTATTGTACTGGCGGAACAGAACACGGGGGTGATCGGCTGGTTGCAGTACGTCGGTCTGCAAAATGAGCAGATGACCAATCTGGCGTGGTCTATTTTTGCCGGGATCGTCTGCGGCATTGTCGCCAGCTGCCTGACGCTTAATCCGCAGCGCCTCTACTGGCCCACCGCCACGGCGCTGGCATTGATTATGGTTGCTTCGCTGCTGGACAGTCAGTCGACGATCCTCACGCGCCCGGAACAGCTGATGTTCAGCCAGTTCCTGCTCGGTTTTGGCAGCGCCTTCTTCCTCGCCCCGGCGATGCTGGCGGGAATCGGCGGCGTGATTGCCGATCAGCGCAACCTGGTGAGCTTCTCGGTGCTGTTCGGGATGAGCCAGAATATTGGCGGCCTGCTGGGTTCCGCCATTCTCGGTACCTTCCAGACCTGGCGAGAGAAGTTTCACTCCAGCCAGCTTGCCGACCAGCTCACCACGCTCAATCCGCTGATCACCGAACGTTTACAGCAATACAGCCAGATGTACCAAAGCCAGATTGGCGACAGCACGCTGCTGAACGTTCAGGCTACCACGCTGCTGCAAAACGCCGCCACGTTACAGGCCAATATTCTCGCCTACAATGACACTTATCTGCTGACAGCGGCGATTTCTGCCGCCACGCTGGTCTGGGTTTTCTGGCGCTTAATAAGATTGCGTATTACCGCCCGTATTGCGCTGAAACGCGCGACGGGCAGCAAATAAAATGATTACTCTGGAGTTATTATGAGTCAGCAGGATGCGGCCAAACAGCAGGCCAATACCCGTAACAATATTCGCGTCGTCTCCATCTTTACCGCTGCAGCGATTGGTATCGTCGGCGTACTGGTTATTCTCTACGCCTGGCAGCTACCGCCATTTACCCGTCAAAGCCAGTTTACCGATAACGCCTATGTGCGCGGGCAGACCACCTTTATCAGCCCGCAGGTTAACGGCTATATCACTCAGGTGAAGGTGCAGGATTTCAATCAGGTAAAAGCCGGAGACGTGCTGTTCCAGATTGACGATCGCATTTATAACCAGCGCGTTCACCAGGCGGAAGCTCAGGTGGCGATGAAAGAGGCGGCGCTGAAGAATAACCAGCAACAGCGTAAAAGCGCGGAAGCGGTGATCGCGCGTAACGAAGCGGCGCTGCAAAACGCCCGCGCGCAGAATCTCAAAACCCAGGCAGATTTAAAACGCGTTCAGGAACTAACCGCCGACGGCTCCCTTTCCATTCGCGAGCGCGATTCTGCTCGCGCCAGCGCCGCGCAGGGCAATGCGGATATTGAGCAGGCGAAGGCAACGCTTGAGATGTCACGTCAGGATCTGCAATCGACCATCGTTAACCGTGATTCACTGGTGGCCGACGTTGCCAGTGCCAAAGCGGCGCTGGAGCTGGCGCAGATCGACCTGCAAAATACCCGAATAGTCGCTCCGACTGACGGCCAGCTAGGACAAATCTCCGTCCGGCTGGGCGCATACGTTACCGCCGGGACGCATTTGACCTCGCTGGTGCCGCCGCAGCACTGGCTGATCGCCAATCTAAAAGAAACCCAGCTGGCGCAAGTGCGCGTTGGGCAGCGGGTGACTTTCACCGTCGATGCGCTGAACAGCGAAAAATTCACCGGTACCGTACAAAGTATTTCCCCGGCGACCGGCGTTGAATTCAGCGCCATTTCGCCGGATAACGCCACCGGTAACTTTGTCAAAATCGCCCAACGCATTCCAGTGCGCATCGCCGTGGATGAGGGACAGAAAAACCACCAGCGGCTGCGTCCGGGGATGTCGGTGCAGGTCACCATTGATACACGCGGGGAGGAGAAACAATGATCCGCCCGCTCACCCTCGCCGTCATTCTCGCGTTAGTTGGTTGTCAGTCTGCCGACATCCAGCAAGCCGCCCCTGGGTTACAAATCCCCACTGCCTGGCGCACGGATGTCGGTCCAGGCAGCCCGGTGGAAGGCGTGTGGTGGCGCAACCTTCACGACAGCACGCTCAATCTGTATGTCGATCAGGCGCTGCGCTACAACAGCGACGTGCTGATTGCCCGCGAGCGGGTGAATGAGTATCAGGCGCGGGTTTATGCCGCCGACAGCAGCTTGTTTCCCTCTCTTGACGCCGGACTAACCGGCACCCGCGCTCGTTCGCAGTCGGCAGCGACCGGCCTGGCTGTCCATAGTACGGTGTATAAAGGCGCGCTAACCGCGAGTTACGATGTTGATATCTGGGGGGCAAACCGCAGCGCCGCCAGCGCGGCTGAGGCTAGCCTTGAGGCGCAAAAGGCCGCAGCCGCGGCGGCGAACCTGACCGTCGCGACGTCGGTGGCGGTCGGCTACATCACCCTGCTCTCCCTGGATGAACAGCTGCGGGTGACGCAGCAAACGCTAAAATCGCGGGAAGATGCGTTCAATCTGGCAAAACGCCAGTTTGAGACCGGCTACACCTCGCGCCTGGAGCTAATGCAGGCGGATTCGGAACTGCGCTCTACGCGGGCGCAAGTCCCGCCGTTACGCCACCAAATCGCCCAGCAGGAAAATGCGCTCAGCCTGCTGATCGGGTCTAACCCGGGAGCCGTTAAGCGCAATGAATTCGCCCAGTTGACGCCGCTGACGCTGCCTGCACAGCTACCATCAACGCTGCTTAACCGCCGCCCGGATATCGTTCAGGCCCAGCGCCAACTGGTGGCCGCCGACGCCACGCTGGCGTCATCGCAGGCGCAGTTGCTGCCGTCAATTAACCTTACCGCCACCGGCAGCATGCAGGATCGCACCCTGCCCGATCTGCTCGATAATCCGCTACGCTTATGGAGCCTGGGCGGCAGTATTCTGGCGCCGCTCCTCAACCGCCAGGCGCTGAATGCTCAGGTGGATGTGTCGAT
The DNA here is from genome assembly GCF_027492335.1 of Klebsiella sp. Lineage (NCBI taxonomy): Bacteria > Pseudomonadati > Pseudomonadota > Gammaproteobacteria > Enterobacterales > Enterobacteriaceae > Klebsiella > Klebsiella sp. Next base: position 8,962 of record NZ_JAPUEW010000091.1, read on the forward strand.
GGCCCAGCGCAATCAGGCGCTGTACGGCTATGAGAAAACGGTGCGCGGTGCGTTTAAGGAGGTGAACGACAGCCTCGATGCGATTGGCCGCTACGGCGAGCAGTTGGCAGAGTTACAAGAGCAGGAGAACGTCGCCAAGGAGACGCTGCGTATCGCCCAGAACCGCTATCGCAACGGCTACTCATCTTACTTAGACGTGCTGGACGCCCAGCGCACGCTGTTTTCCACCCAGCTCAGCGTGGTACAGGTGAAAAACAACCTGCTGCTGGCACAAATTGATTTGTACCGGTCGCTGGGAGGTGGCTGGTCTGATTCATCAGGGATGTAATACGGGAAGTCTGACATGCAGCAACAGTGGACGGCAGTAGATAATTATCTCGTTAAAGCATTAATCCCCAACGATCCAATACTGAAGCGGGTTCTCGAAAATAACCAGCGTGCCGGGCTCCCGGCTATCGACGTCGCCGCCAATCAGGGGCAGTTTCTCGCTCTGCTGATACGGATGACGTGTGCAAAACGGGTGCTGGAAATCGGCACCCTCGGCGGCTATAGCACTATCTGGATGGCACGCGAGCTACCTGCTGATGGCGAGCTACTCACCCTGGAGGCCGACGCACATCATGCCGCCGTGGCGCGGGAAAACCTCCGTCTGGCAGGCATCGATGACAAGGTTCAGGTGTTGGAAGGCCCGGCGCTGGCAACCCTCGAAAAGCTGGGCGAACGCCCGCCGTTCGATCTGATTTTTATCGATGCGGATAAGCCCAATAACCCAAATTATCTGCGCTGGGCTCTGCATTACTCCCGTCCGGGGACGTTGATTGTTGGCGATAACGTAGTGCGCGATGGCGAAGTGACTAACCCGGACAGCACGGACGATCGCGTTCAGGGCGTCAGAGCGTTTATCGAGATGATGGGCAGCGATCCGCGCCTGACGGTCACGGCGCTGCAAACGGTAGGCAGCAAAGGCTGGGATGGTTTTACGCTGGCCTGGGTGAACCATTAATTAATCTGAAAATCCGGATTGCGGCGCTAAGCCACAATTCGGATCATGCCGGCTATTATTAGTTAATTCAGAAAATAGATTTGCGTATCAGGTCGGCATGGCGTTTTCACTCCCCGAAAAGAGAATGAAAACGCCATTATCACAACATCAGGCCACGATGGCGTCCATCGCCTGCAGCACCCGCTTGTCGGAAATCGGGTACGGCGTGCCAAGCTGCTGAGCGAACAGGCTGACGCGTAGCTCCTCGATCATCCAGCGGACTTCCTGCACGTCGTCATCCTGGCGACGGTTAGGCGGCAGCTTATTTAGCCACTGCTGCCACGCCTGCTGTACGCTTTCGACCTTCAACATCTGCACGCGATCGCGATGCGGATCGATAGCCATTTTCTCCAGACGTTTTTCAATCGCCTGCAGATAGCGCAGCGTGTCGCCCAGACGGCGGAAACCATTGCCGGTAACGAAACCGCGATAAACCAGCCCGCTCATCTGCGATTTGATATCCGACAGCCCCAGCGCCATGGTCATATCCACGCGGCCTTTCAGACGCTTGTTGACGTTAAATACCGCCGTCAGAATCTGCTCGACCTGTTTGGCGATTTCCACCACCGTCTCGTTCAGCTCAGCACGCACTTTTTCATGCAGCGCGGCAAAGCCCTCTTCCGTCCACACCGGCCCCCCCGCTTCATCGATCAGCTTATCGACGCCACAAGAAATACAGTCATCAATCAGATCCAGCACCTTGCCATACGGATTGAAGTAGAGCCCCAACTTAGCTTTATTCGGTAGCTTCTCGTGCAGATACTTAATCGGCGACGGAATATTCAGCAACAGTAAACGGCGCAAACCGCGCCACATCGCCTGCTGCTGCTCCAGCGGATTATCAAACAGCTTGATCGCCACGCTGTCGCGTTCGTCCACCAGCGCAGGCCACGCTTTCACTTTGTAGTTACCACGCTTCTGCTCATAACTCTCAGGAAGCCGGCCAAAGCTCCAGATATGCAGCCCGCTCTGCTCGATACCGTCATCAGCGACTGCGGACAGCGTCTCCTGCACTTTGCCCTTCAGCGCATCTTTCAGATCCTGCAGCGAGCGCCCCTCCCGCAGCTTCTTGTTTTTATCATCCACCACCCTGAAGGTGATTTTCAGGTGATCGGGCACCTGCTCCCACTGCCAGGATTCGCGGTCGATAGTCACGCCGGTCATCCGCCGCAGTTCTCGCTCCAGGGAATCCAGCAACGGCAGCTCCAGCGGCGTCGCGCGGCCCAAAAATGCTTCCGCGTAATTGGGCGCAGGCACGAAGTTGCGGCGTACCGGCTTCGGCAGTGATTTAATCAGCGCGATAATTAGCTCCCGGCGCAGTCCAGGGATCTGCCATTCAAATCCGGCCTCTTCGACCTGGTTGAGCAGCGGCAGCGGAATATGCACCGTCACGCCGTCGGCGTCGGCACCCGGTTCAAACTGATAGGTGAGACGCAGCTTCAGGTTGCCCTGATGCCAGAAGTTCGGATAGTCCAGCTTGCTGACCTGCTCCGCCCCCTCTTTAATCAGCATGCTCTTCTCAAAGTTGAGCAGATCCGGCGTCTCGCGACTCGCCAGCTTCCACCACTTATCAAAGTGGCGCGCGGAGACAACGTCATGGCTGATGCGCTGGTCGTAGAACTCAAACATCGTTTCGTCATCGACGAGAATGTCGCGGCGGCGCGATTTATGCTCCAGCTCTTCAATTTCGTTACGCAGCTTCAGGTTATCGCGGAAGAAGGCGTGGCGGGTCTGCCAGTCGCCTTCCACCAGCGCGTGGCGGATAAACAACTCGCGGCACAGCGCCGGGTCAATCTGGCTGTAATTCACCTTACGCGCGGCAACAATCGGCAGACCGTAAACGGTAACCTTTTCAGTCGCCATCACCGCGCCCTGCGCCCGCTCCCAGTGCGGTTCGCTGTACGAGCGTTTAATCAGATGCTGCGCCACCGGCTCAACCCATTCCGGGTCAATACGCGCGGCAATGCGCCCCCACAGACGGCTGGTTTCCACCAGTTCAGCAACCATCGTCCACTTCGGCGGTTTCTTAAACAGTCCTGAACCGGGGAAGATGGAGAAACGCGCATTACGCGCGCCGGTAAACTCCTGCTTATCGGCGTCTTTCATGCCGATATGCGACAGCAAACCGGTCAGCAGCGCAACGTGAATTTCCCGATACTCAGCGGGTTCGCTATTGACCGGCAGGCCCAGTTCTTTGACCACCTGACGCAGTTGCGTGTAGATATCCTGCCACTCGCGCACGCGCAGGTAGTTGAGGAAATCGACCCGACACTGTCGGCGGAACTGGTTCGACGACAGCGCTTTCTGCTGTTCGCCGAGGTAATTCCACAGGTTGACGAACGCCAGGAAGTCGGACTCTTTGTCGTGGAAACGACGGTGTTTCTCATCGGATGCCTGCTGCTTGTCCATCGGCCGCTCGCGCGGGTCCTGAATGGAGAGCGCTGAGGTAATAATCATCGCCTCGCGCACGCAGCCGTGTTTTTGCGCTTCCAGCACCATCCGCGCCAGACGCGGATCGACCGGTAACTGGCTGAGCTGGCGACCCATTGCCGTCAGCTTATACGCAGTCTGCTGCTCGTCGGTGGTAATCGCCCCCAGCTCTTCCAGCAGGCGTACGCCGTCCTGGATATTGCGTTTATCCGGCGCTTCGACAAACGGAAACGCGGCGATATCGCCCAGCCCGAGCGCGGTCATTTGCAGGATAACGGACGCCAGGTTGGTACGCAGAATTTCCGGGTCGGTAAACTCCGGGCGCGACAGAAAGTCGTCTTCGGAATAGAGACGAATACAGATCCCTTCCGATACGCGACCACAGCGGCCTTTACGCTGGTTAGCCGAAGCCTGTGAGACCGGTTCGATCGGCAAACGCTGCACTTTGGTACGGAAACTGTAGCGGCTGATACGCGCGGTACCCGGGTCGATAACATACTTGATGCCCGGTACGGTCAGCGAGGTTTCTGCGACGTTGGTCGCCAGCACGATCCGCCGCCCGCTATGAGCCTGGAACACACGGTTCTGTTCGCTATTCGACAACCTGGCATACAGCGGCAGCACTTCCGTATGACGCAGGTTCAGCTTATTGAGCGCATCGGCGGTATCGCGAATTTCACGCTCGCCGCTCATAAATATCAGAATATCACCGGCACTTTCACGCCCCAGCTCATCAACGGCGTCGAAAATCGCCTGTAGCTGATCGCGCTCGGTGTCGTCCGCATCTTCGACAATCGGACGATAGCGCACTTCCACCGGATAAGTTCGCCCGGATACTTCGATAATCGGCGCGTTATTAAAGTGGCGCGAAAAGCGTTCCGGGTCGATGGTCGCCGAAGTGATGATGATTTTCAGATCCGGACGACGCGGCAGCAGCTCACGCAGGTAGCCGAGCAGGAAGTCGATATTCAGGCTGCGCTCATGCGCTTCATCGATGATGATGGTGTCGTACTGCATCAGCAGCCGATCCTGCTGGATTTCCGCCAGCAGGATACCGTCGGTCATCAGCTTGACCATCGTGTTGTCGCTAACGTGGTCGCTGAAGCGGACTTTATAGCCGATACAGCCGCCCGGTTCCGTTTGCAGCTCTTCGGCAATACGGTTGGCAACGGTTCGCGCCGCCAGACGACGCGGCTGAGTATGGCCGATTAAACCTTTGATTCCACGCCCCAGCTCCATACAGATTTTCGGCAACTGAGTGGTTTTACCGGAACCGGTCTCCCCCGCCACAATCACCACCTGGTGGTCGCGTACGGCTTCGAGAATCTCTTGTTTTTTCTGGCTGACCGGCAGGTTTTCCGGATAGGTGATATCAGGTCGGGCGGCTTCGCGCAGCAGGACTCTCCCTGCCGCCTGTTCAATCTCTTGCGCCATCTCCTGAAGAATGGCCTGTTGAGCTTCAGGATTTTTAACCTTCTTCACGCCGTGCAGGCGACGGGCGAAGCGCGGTTTATCGCGCAACATCAGGCCATCAAGCCGTTGCAGGAGCTGTGAGAAGGTGATTTTTTGTTGTTCTGTCATAGCGTTATCGGGCAGCGCACTGCCGGGAAAAATCTCTTTTGAAGTATCGCGTTAGAGTACCACATCCGCACATTTTGTGCCTTGTTCAAAAAAACTGAACACAGAGTTCGATTTATTGCGCTTTCTCTGTGGCATGATTGTGAATACAGTGTCAACAAGCACCAGGGCATCAGCCCGTCAATCACATTAAAAGGAAACACCCATGAGCAAGGTATTAGTTCTGAAATCCAGTATTCTGGCAGGGTACTCGCAATCTGGTCAGCTGTCCGACTATTTTGTTGAACAATGGCGTGAAAAACACGCTGAAGACGTTATCACCGTGCGCGACCTGGCCGCAAATCCGATTCCGGTACTGGATGGCGAACTGGTTGGTGCTCTGCGTCCGAGCGATGCACCGCTGACTCCGCGTCAGCAGGAAGCCCTCGCGCTTTCTGATGAGCTGATCGCTGAACTGCAGGCTAACGATGTGATTGTTATCGCCGCGCCGATGTACAACTTCAACATCCCAACTCAGTTGAAGAACTACTTTGACCTGGTGGCACGCGCTGGCGTGACCTTCCGTTACACCGAGAAAGGTCCGGAAGGTCTGGTCACTGGTAAACGCGCCGTTGTTGTGACCAGCCGCGGCGGCATCCATAAAGATACCCCGACTGACCTGGTAACGCCGTACCTGTCTACCTTCCTGGGCTTTATCGGCATCACCGACGTGAACTTCGTGTTCGCTGAAGGTATTGCTTACGGTCCGGAAGTGGCTTCCAAAGCGCAGTCTGACGCTAAAGCCGCCATCGACAGCGTTGTTGCTGCATAAGGCTGAACGCCTCCCGCTTTACGACGGGAGGCGTATTTTACTTTTTCTCGTAGCGTAAATACCCTGCCACGCCGCCGCCACCATCCTTTGGATGATTGATCCCATTGCTCACCTCTACGCAAGGAAAATCGAAAGGCGACACCCCTTCAATGCATGCCACATTCACACCATACTGCTGCGGATTCGAACGCCGCTGATGAAAAGTGTAGATCCCGCACACCGAGCAAAAGAAGTGCACGGCTTCGCCAGTATTAAAGCGATACTCCGTGAGCTTCTCACGTCCACGTAATATATCGATTCCTGCAAGCGGAGCAGAGACCGCCACCGCGCCGCGCATCCGGCAATATGAACAGTTGCAGCGCCGAATGGTGTTGAACCCATCGCTGAGTTCAACGGTAAATGCCACCGCGCCGCAGTGGCACTGAGCGGACAGTTTTTCAGCCATAGCGTCTTCTCTCTTCAGGCATTGGTCGTACAGCCTGTATTGGGGTGAATGTAAAGAATAGCCTGCAAACATACTTAACCATTCACGCCATTAATGCCAGTATCAACATCATCTACGTTGCGGTTTGCCGTTTCCCCGGAGGCGGTGCTGCGCACCTGTCCGGGCTACAAAACCAGCGCAACGCGCCGCCTCCGGGATCCATTCCCAACCAAATTTTTATATCAAACCACTAATGCCATTAACCACATCGCCCACGTTGCAGCGACAGCCATCAGCGTTCGGTGAAGCTGTTTGAGTGCGCCCTGCTGACGCCCGGTAAACGTCAGTTCGCGCAGCCCTGCGCGCTGCCAGATAAAAGCCATCGCCTCTCCGGCATGGTCGTTATTCTCTTGTGTGATGAGCGTGAAATAGCGCGCATCCAGCCAGATTCGCCAGCAGCCAAAAAAGACGATCCCGCATAGCAACACGATGACGGCGCGCATCACGCCCGATGGCGCGATAAACATCGCCCATAGCAATGGCGGAGTGGCAAACAGCAGCAAATAGCGCCAGCTGGCCAACGTATGCTGAAGCAAACGATGCTGAAGATCCGCCTCATTTGTTACATCGTCACTTTCTGTTGCCATTGCCGTAGCCTCTCCAGATGTTCATTCGTTAGCACCACCTGCGGGCGACTTCGGCGCAGAGAGGAAACCGCCTGCTCTACCGTTGCCGAATGGCCGTAGCACAGGAGCCATGCTGCCACCACCATCGCACTGCGCGACAATCCCAACGCGCAGTGAACCAGCACCGAACCCTGCTCCTCGCGCAGCGTTTCCAGCATCGCCACCGCCCGCCGCAGCTCGGCTTCCTCCGGCGGCACCAGATCCAGCATCGGTACGCAATAATAGGCGCGCGATAACGTGGCGCGGCTACGCGGAAATTCGCAGGTCAGATCCAGCACCGCATGTTGTTCAGGCGGGCGACGCGGATAGCTGCCGAGGTAAACGCCTGCAGCGATGGAGCTCACCGGCGGCAGACGTCGAGTGAACCAACGCATCGACAACCACATACCAGCGCGCCACGGGAGCGTCAACCAGTACACAGCTGGCGGCAGTCGCCCCTTTTCATCTTTGCCCATGGTCGCCACGCCAAACCCGCCATAGCCGCGTCCGGCAATCAGCAGCGCCACCACCGGCCAGACCAGCACCAATAGTGGCCAAAAAGACCACGGTCCCAGCAGCGCCCCGACGACCATGCAAAAGGCTGCCCCCAGCACGTAATACCGCAGCAGCCTGAAGTGGGCTATATCCGGCTGCTGCCAACGCCAGCGGCTTTGATAAGGCACCATCCAGTCGATCAACATCCCCACAGCAAGCCCGGTCACAATATCGATAAAATGATGCTGCCAGGTAGTTAGTACCGAAACCGCAATCAGTAAAAACCAACCACTACATAGCCTGCGCCAACCGCCGGAAAGGTGACGGTTGAAATGACGCCACAGCAGCCAGCAGAGAATAATATGCAGCGATGGCGACTGGTTATACGGTAAGTCAAACTGCTCAAGCTGGCTGAACAACCAGCCCGCCGCGCCGGAAACCGGCGGGCGCGTAAAGCTAAACTGCAAGGGGAAAAGTGCAAATCCGGCGCAGGCAATAACCGAAGCTAACACCAGGCGGTGCACCAGCCGCCGCTGCTCAAAACGCGTCGCGCAGGCAAACAGCGACAGCCCGTAAAACAGATCCAGACTCCAGTAAGGAATAATGCTCCACGGAATAAAGGGGATCGCCGACTCCCAACTAAACACGATGCTGCCAACGTTATGATGCTGAGCATCGCGAAAGGCGGTAAATAGGTTCAGCTTGCCATAGGTGAAGAAGAAAAACGGTGCCAGCAGCAATAGCCAGCCAACCGCCTGCAGCATAACCTTACGACGTTCAGTCATCACGGCGCACCGCCATAGAAACGGTGAAAATCCCCCACTCGTCAATCAGCTGCGTACATTTCTCAAAGCCCGCTTCGCGCACCAGTGCATCCATTTCGCCCTGGGTACGCACCCGCATCACCCACGCTTTGCCATCTTTGTGGTTGGTCAGCGACCAGGCGATAGTTTTTAACTGCGGGTGCCACGGCTGGCCAGTGTAAATCAGCACCCCACCAGGCGGGATAGCCTGCCCAAGGCCTTCTAGAGATTCACGCACCGGCGCATTTTCCGGGAACAGTTCGTACAGCCCGGAGACAATACCGAGCGTCGGTTTAGGCTCCAGCGCCGCCAGCTCCGCGCGGTTAAAAGCATCGCCCTGCTCAAAGCGCGCGCGGGCTGACATACCGCGTTCCGCGATCATCTGCTGACCTTTCTCAACGTTCAGCTCGCTGTAATCACGCAGCAAAATTTCACTCACCGTCGTTTCTGCCTCCAACGCATCAAGCACGTAGCGCCCATGTCCGGCGGCGATATCCACCACCCGCACCGGCACCCCTTGTGCTGTGAGCTGCGCAACTGCTTGCTGAATCAACTGCTGGAGATGGACCTTACGCTGACGAATACCGCGCCAGCCAACGCTATTCAGGTAGTTTTTATCGATGTGTCGCCCCAGCCAGCTGCTGCCCTGCGGCTGGTTACGGTAGACGTAATCGAGGGTGCTGCCAGAGTCAAAACCGGTTGTAAAACCCAGACGCACGCCCGCGGATTGAGTCCCCAACATCTTCATGGCATAGCGTAGCCCTCGGTAAGCTAAATCGTCACAGGAGTAAGGCTCCGGGCCGCCATTCAATTGCCGCCAGCTATCCGCCCCCGGACTCCAGCGATCTTCCTGAGAGTAATCGAAAGGCTGCGGCAGCTGCGCGTACAGCACGTCAAGAAACGCGCGTATTTTGTCGAACGCCAGCGCGCGGTCGCGCTCGCCCAAGGTATCGTGATAAAAACCGGGCAGCACATGCATTTCTTTCAGCGGGTGACGCAAACGCTGGTAAAAATCACGCTGCGGCTTACGGTGAACCACATAATCCGCGCCGGAAACCAGCATCAGCGTCGGTAAGGTGATTGCCGCCGCATCGCTTACCAGCCGCTCCGCCGTGCGGTAGAGATCGAGCAAGATATTGACCGCAATCGCCCGCGCGATTAGCGGATCCTGATTAAAACTCGCCACGCGCTGCGGGTCGTGTGTCAGGTATTTTCCTTTTACATAGGAATTAACAAAAAACAGGCCGCGCAGTTTATACATTAATCCCAGACCCGCACGCGCAAACGGGACGTAGAGCTTGACCTTAAATGCGGGTGAGGCCAGCACCAGGCCGCGAATATTCGGCGCATAATCATGGGCCCAGGCGGCGGCCAGCACCGCGCCAACGCTTTGCGCGATCACGGTAACGTCCAGCATGTCAGCCTGAGAATTCGCCGCCGCATAGCGAACAAATTCATCGACATCGCACACCGAGCGCGCCAGCGAGGGACTGAACCCGCGCTCTCCCGGAGAGCGACCATGCCCGCGTGCGTCCCATGCATAAAAATCGGCCTCAGGCATGGCTAACTCATCGACGATATGTTGCAAACGCCCGGAGTGCTCGTGCCCCCGATGGAACAGCACAATCACTTTGCGCGGCGCTCCCGCAGCAAGGGCCGGCCAGTAGCGATAAAACAGCGACGTGTTGTCGCTGGTGACAAAATGGTGTTCTTGCGCAATGCGAGTCTCAACCATGAGATTTTTATCCTTGTACACGCCGTAGCGTTAGTAGCAGAAATAGCGAATAAAGTGGAAAAACACCGGTGCGGTAAAAATCAGTGAATCAAGTCGGTCAAGAATGCCGCCATGGCCCGGCAGCAGCGTGCCGCTATCTTTCACCCCGATATCGCGCTTCACGGCCGACATCACCACATCACCACAAAAACCGGTGACGCCTATAATTACCCCCGCCAACAGCGACATCCCCCAGCCGAGCGGCGTCATTAGCGGCCCCAACAGCAGCGCAGCCAGCATCGTGGAGCCGACCCCGCCCAACAACCCAGCCAGCGTCTTATTCGGGCTCACTGTTGGCGTCACCTTGATGCGCCCCAGGGATTTGCCCCACAGATACTGCGCGACATCGTTAAATTCGGTGAGCCCAACAAGGAACAGCACCAGCAGCGCGCCTGTTTGCAGGCCGTCGGCGGGAAGTATTAGCAAAAAAGCAACATGGCTCACGGCAAAAACGGTGGACATCAATCCCCAGTGCAGCTGAGCCGCACTGTGTAAGAAGCCCTGAGTCTCGCCCACCAGCACCATCCGGGCAGGCAAAAAGAGAAAGGCATAAACCGGAATAAAAATAATGAACAGCCCATACCAGTCGATGCCGATTAGCCCGTAGTTAATGGGGATAGCGATAAACATCCACAGTACGGGCATCCGGTCGGCATCGCGCGCAGGCACCAGCGTCAGAAACTCCTTTAACGCCAGCGCGCTTACCAGCGCAAAGAAAGTTAACGCCAGCCAGCGCGGGCTGATGAGCGCCAGAGAGAAGAGAACGACAATCACCCACCAGGTGCGGATGCGTAACGTTAGCTCGCGCCAGTCTTTATTTGGTTTGCACCAGACCAGCAGGCCGTTAATCAGCGTCGCCAGCAGCAGCACGGCGAAGACCGCGACCAGCGATTTTTCCAGCAGCATCATGGGTGGTTCCCCGGTAGCACGCTACGACAGCGGTTGATGATGGTCCAGATCAATAGCAGCGTGACAATCCCCCACGCGACATTGCTCCACGCGATCAACTCCGGCCAGCCGCTCAGCGCCAGTCCCAAGGCTCCGAACACCAACGCGCGATCGCTCTTACCCATGGGGCCCGCATAGCTGCGCACGCCGTTAATCGCCTGTGCCAGAACCCCGGCGAATTCGCTGAAAACGGTGAAAAATAACATCGACAGCACCAGCTGCGGGCAGCTGCCAGGCAATAATATAAAGGGAAGATAGAGCGCGATATCAGATAAGACATCGCCGAACTCATTCAACAGCGCGCCGAGCCGGGTCTTCTGATGACATTCCCGGGCCAGCATGCCGTCCAGCGCATTTAGCGCCATACGGATAAACAGCACGACCGGCAGGAGCCAGAACAGTTCGGGATTGGGGAACAGCAGCAACAGGCCGCCGGTGAGAAATGATAGAACCATCGCGGCCAGGGTAACCTGATTAGCGGTGATCTGTTTCTTCGCCAGGCAGAACATTAGCGGACGCAACAGCGCCTGAAATGCCGGTTTCACGCAGTAGAGGGTCATTATCAATCCTTGATAAGGCAAAGGACCATACTGCATCAGAGCGCTATCTGACCGCCACTGCGCTTACTATCACAACGCCAGTTTCAGAATTAATTCAGGTTCCGGCGCGGATGCTTTTACTGCTGCGACTTCGGCTTCAGGTTTTCATCAAACTCCAGCCGCTTGCGGTCGGGCTCTGCCTCGCTCAGCGGTTGCACCTCAAAAAGTGTGCTCTGACAGCGTTCAACCAGCACCTGGTACTCACGGGTGCCCTGCTTTTTCCACGTCAGTTCCTGCTCGGTTAATGCGCGAATCGCTTTCGCCGGGCTACCGACAATCAAATGGTTGGCGGGCATCTCAGCACGCGCCTTCACAAACGCCGATGCGCCCACAATGCTGTTTTCACCAATGGTCGCGCCGTCAATAATCACCGCGCTCATGCCAACCAGCGCATTACGCCCAATCACACAGCCATGCAGGATCGCGCCGTGGCCGATATGCCCGTTCTCTTCCACTACCGTATCCTGCCCCGGAAAACCGTGCATCACGCAGTTATCCTGAATGTTCGCGCCATCTTTCACCACGATACGACCAAAGTCGCCGCGCAAGCTGGCGTTAGGGCCAACGTAAACCCCTTTGCCGAGGATCACATCGCCAATCAGCACGGCGGTTGGATGTACGTAGCTTTCATTGGGCACAACGGGGATCATTCCGTCCATCTGGTAAATCGGCATGGCTTCTCCTGTTACACCTCGGCTAATCCGCCGAAGCGTTGATAATAAAGCGGCCCCGGTGCGGGCAGCTCGCCCACCGAGCTTTCGCCTTTTTCACTGACAAAAGCCTGGGCGCCGGGTGCAACGCGTTGATAGATATTGATACACAGCTGACGCGCGGTTTGCCCCAGCCAGTGAGCGGGCAGCAGTTCCTCTGGCAGCAGCGGATCTTTTAGCACCACGCGGCGATAGAAATGAATCAGCAGTAAACGAATCTGGAAGCAGCGTTCCGGCGTCAGTTCATCCGGCTCGGCATCGCGTAGCAGCGGCAATAACGGGCGAAACAGGGTGATAAACGCCTCGTACATGGCGTTCTGTTCGGTCAGATGCCAGCACTCTTCCACCCGTTCGCGCAGTGCAGCGCGGGAAAGTGCTAACGGCGAATGGGCTTCAAAGCAGATAACGTTTTCCGCCACGCCCGCTTCATGCAGCAAGGACTGTACGTCCGCCAGCTTTTGCGACGGCGAGGCCAGCAGGCTCGGTGCCAGTGCGCCAAACCCCTGCCACAGCAGCTGTTTTTTGACCTCAGCGAGGGTGTTTTTTTCTAATCCTTCTGAGAGTAACAGCAGCCAGGTGCCGTCCCATTCCGGGGCGCTGGCGCGATAAATTTTGCTTTCGGCACGGCGAGTCAGGCGTAAACCTTTGTCGCTCAGCCGGTAGAAGCTGCGGCGGCCAATGCGCACCACGTCCAGCCACTCTTCTTTGTTGAGACGAAATAGCGCGGTGCGCACAAAGCGTTCGCCAAAGCCGAGTCCTTCAAGTAATGCCGCGACGCTGCCGAGCCAAACCTCACCGCCGCGCTGGGATAAGCAGTCGCCGTATAACGAGGCGATAAGCGAGGTGCCGCTCACCGGCATCGCGGTTACCGCCTGCTGAATAAAGCTATCGAGTTTGTCCATATGATTCATTCTGTTGTTATTTTTGTCCTTTTTGAATCATAGCACAGGAAATCCCCGGCTTGCGGCGTAAACGCCTTACCGGGGCTACAAGACTGTAGTCCCGGTAAGCGCAGCGCGACCGGGGGACAAGATCAACCGTTAGCGGCAGCTTTACGCAAATCAAACACCCGGCACGCCTTGCCTTCGGAGCGCGGAATACTGCCACAGTTCACGATGCTAACATCGGTGGAAATCCCCACCATCGACTTAATGCGATGGCGCAGATGGTGGCAAATCTGACAGCGCTGCTCATGGTCCAGCGCCAGACCGCTCTCTTTTAGCTCCACGCGCACGGAAAGTGAATCAAGATGCCCACGACGATCCACTTCCAACTGGTAATGCGGCGCCAGATGTTCAATCTTAAGGATCTCTTCTTCCAGTTGCGACGGGAAGACATTGACGCCGCGAATAATCAGCATGTCATCGCTGCGCCCGCTGATGCGATCCATTCGGCGCATGGTGCGGGCGGTGCCTGGCAGCAGGCGCGTCAGGTCGCGGGTGCGGTAGCGGATCACCGGCAGCGCTTCTTTGGTCAGGGTGGTGAACAGCAATTCGCCATGCTCGCCGTCGGCCAGCGGCGTGCCGTCATCCGGGTTGACCACTTCCGGGAAGAAATGGTCTTCCCAGATAGTCGGCCCATCTCCAGTTTCAATACATTCCATCGCCACGCCCGGCCCCATCACTTCGGACAGGCCGTAAATATCCAGCGCGGTAATCCCCAGACGACGCTCGATTTCGGCGCGCATTCCCGCCGTCCACGGTTCCGCGCCAAAGACGCCGGTACGCAGCGAGCAGCCGCGGGCGTCGCCACCCATCTGGCGCTCCAGCTCTTCAATCAGGTTCAGACAATAGGACGGCGTCACCATGATCATATCCGGTTTAAAATCACGGATAAGCTGAGCCTGCTTTTCCGTTTGCCCGCCGGACATCGGAATGACCGTCGCCCCTAAACGCTCCGCGCCATAATGCGCGCCCAGGCCGCCGGTAAACAGGCCGTAGCCGTAGGCGACGTGGATTTTATCTTTCGCCGTGCCGCCAGCGGCACGCAGGGAGCGCGCGACGATATTGGCCCAAGTGTCGATATCGTTTTGCGTATAGCCGACGACGGTCGGTTTGCCGGTGGTACCGGACGACGCATGAATACGCACCACCTGCTCCATCGGCACCGCGAAGGTGTCGAACGGATAGTTGTCACGCAGGTCCTGCTTGGTGGTGCAGGGAAACTTGCTCAGATCGCTCAGTTCATGAAAATCATCCGGATGAACGCCCGCCGCGTCGAATTTGCGGCGATACATCGGCACATTGTCGTACGCATGCTTGAGGGTCCACTTCAGACGTTCGGTTTGCAGAGCCTGTAATTCGTCACGCGATGCGGTTTCAATCGGATCTAATGTTGTTGTAGTTGTCATTTTGTAGGGTATCCGCAGGTCAATTAGCTCACACTCGCTCGAGGATCAGGGCAATGCCCTGGCCCACGCCAATACACATCGTACACAGCGCATAGCGTCCATTGCGTCGTTCCAGTTCCAGAGTTGCTGCCAGCGCTAACCGCACGCCGCTCATTCCCAACGGGTGGCCTAAGGCGATGGCGCCACCGTTGGGATTCACGTGTTCAGCGTCATCCGCCAGACCTAGCTGACGCATCACGCCCAGCGCCTGAGCAGCAAACGCTTCGTTCAGCTCAATCACATCCATATCGTTAATATTTAGCCCGGCACGCTCCAGCACTTTACGTACTGCCGGCACCGGCCCCAGCCCCATAAACTTCGGCTCCACGCCCGCCGTCGCCATGGCGACAATGCGCGCACGTGGCGTCAGCCCCTGCGCCTTTGCCTGTTCTGCGCTGGCAATAATCATCGCCGCTGCACCGTCGTTCACGCCTGAGGCGTTTCCGGCGGTGATCACGCCGCCTTTGCGGAACGGGGTTTTCAGTTGAGAAAGCTGTTCGAGAGTGGTTTCTGCCCGCGGATGTTCATCGTCGCGCACAGCGTTAACCGCGCCCTTCTTGCCGATAATCTGCACCGGCACAATTTCCTGCGCCAGAATACCGTCGCGCTGAGCTTTGGCGGTACGCTGCTGGCTGCGATAAGCAAAGGCGTCCTGGTCTTTACGGTTGATATTTAACAATTCAGCTACATTCTCCGCCGTTTCCGGCATGCTGTCAGTTCCAAATTGTTGCTGCATGAGCGGGTTCACAAAACGCCAGCCGATGGTGGTATCGAACATCTCTGCCTGACGCTGGAATGGCGAGGTGGCTTTGCCCATCACAAACGGCGCACGGGACATGGATTCTACGCCACCGGCAATCAGCAGATCCGCATCACTGGCTTTAATCGCCCGGGCCGCAAAGCCAATCGCATCCAGCCCGGAGCCGCACAAGCGGTTGATGGTGGTGCCCGGCACAGCGTGCGGATAACCCGCCAGCAGCGTCGCCATATGCGCCACGTTGCGGTTATCTTCCCCGGCCTGGTTGGCGCAGCCGAAAATCACATCGTCGATGGCGCTGGCGTCAAGCGCGGGATTACGGCTGAGTAATTCCCGCAGCGGGATGGCCGCCAGATCGTCAGCACGCACACCGGCCAGCGCACCGCCGTAGCGACCAATCGGGGTACGAATGCCGTCACAAATAAACGCGTCACGCATTAGACTTCTCCTGTGATAGTGCCGCCGATGCGGTGCGATTTGCCGCGAAACAGGGCCACGATTTTTTGCTGCTGGTTGATAATTTCAATGTCATAGACGCCGGTCAGCCTGGCCTGCTGTTTCACCCGCGCGGTGGCGGTCAGCAGCTCACCAACAAAGGCTGGACGCAGGAAATCGATACTGGCGGCAGAAGCCACCGCCGCCAGCCCCTGGCTGTTGCAGGCGTAGGCGAATGCGGTATCGGCGAGCGAAAACAGCTGTCCGCCGTGGCAGGTTTGATGGCCGTTCAACATATTCGGTGACACCGCCATGGTCATCTGCGCGTAACCCTCATCCATTTCGACAATCTTGATCCCCAGCGTTTTAGCGCAGGTATCGTTCTCGTACATGGCGCGGGCGTTGCGCCAGGCTTCATTACTCATGACACATCTCCAGTAGCGCTTTTTCGCGCAGCAGCGTGCTCGGGCGATAGCGTTCTTCGCCGTAGTGCTGTTGCAGGTTTTCAAGCAGACGCAGGACGCGCCCCCAGCCCAGCGTTTCACCCCAGGCAATCGGGCCATGCGGGTAGTTGACACCCAGTCGCATAGCGGTATCGATATCCTCGGCGCTGGCGACGCCTTTTTGCACCGCGTCCAGCGCTTCGTTCGCCAGCATCGCCACCGTGCGCCACACCAGCAGGCCCGGATAATCGGCAATGCGCAGCACTTTTTTGCCCTGCTGCTGGAAGAAATAAACCGCTTTGTCGGTGGCGGATTGCGGATTGGTAGCGGCACTTGCCAGCACCACCGTGTCGTTCGCCGCGTAGTCGTACACCACCACCGGGCGGTTGTGCTGCACGCTTAAGGCCAGCGCGGTTTCGCCAGTGGTTTCCATCAGCAGCACTTCGTCCAATTCGGTGACAACGTCACGCTTAATATTCTTTGCGGCACATTGCGCTGATAGCGCAGCCAGCGCCAGTTCCGGTTGTACTTCAACAGGCCAGCGATAGACACCGTGACCGCTCTTCTTGCCCAGACGCCCGGCGATGGCCAGCTCCTGTTGCAGCAGCGACGGCAGAAAACGACGATCCTGCCAGAAGGCGTTAAACACCGAACAGGTCACCGCAAAATTAACGTCCTGACCGATTAAATCGGTCAGCGCCAACGGCCCCATCGGGAAACCACCGCCGTCGCGCAATGCGGCGTCAATCACTTCAGGCGTTGCCACCTGCTCTTCCAGCGCCCGCCAGGCTTCGGCGTAATAAGGACGCGCCACGCGATTGACGATAAAGCCCGGCGTTGAACGGCAGCGCACCGGCTGTTTGCCCCAGGCGCTTACGCACTGGCACAGTTGCTCAACCACTTCGGCTGAGGTGGCGAGGCCGCTCACCACTTCGACCAGCTTCATCACCGGTGCGGGGTTAAAGAAATGCAGCCCGGCTACGCGCTCGGGATGCTTGATTCCGGCGGCAATGGCGGTGATCGATATCGACGAGGTGTTGCTGGTCAACAGCGTCGACGGGGAGCAAATCTCCGCCAGCTGGCTGAACAGTGCCTGTTTGATCTCCAGGCGCTCGGACGCGGCTTCAATCACCAGCTGTGCGTCAGCAAGTTGATTCAGTTCAGTTGCCGGAGTAATACGCGCCAGCAGAGCCTGCGCCTGCTCAGCGCTAATTTTTCCGCGACTAACGCGGGAATCCAGGCGCTGGGCGATGCCGTCGATGGCGCGAGTAATCGCGTCAGCGGAAATGTCATACAACAGCACCGAATGCCCGGCGCTGGCGGCGACTTCGACAATGCCTGCGCCCATGGTGCCGCCGCCAATCACGGCGACGGTGTGGAGTGTTTGCGTCATTATCTATTTCCCGCTGAACTGAGGGGGACGTTTGCCGAGGAAGGCGCTGACGCCCTCGCGGTAGTCGTCGCTACGGCCGGCGAGGCGCTGGAAATCGCGCTCGACGTCAAGCTGGTCATCCAGGGAGTTGGTTTCTGCCAACTGCAACGCTTTCTTGATGAGCCCTAAGCCGTAGGTTGGCTGGGAAGCCAGATGCCGCGCCAGCGTCAGGCTGGTATCTTTCAGCTCAGCATCGTCAACCAACTGCCAGATCATGCCCCACTGTGCGGCCTGTTCGGCGCTTAAACTGTCGCCCAGCAGCATCAGCCCCATGGCGCGGGCACGGGTGGTGACACGCGGCAACACCCAGCTACCGCCGCAATCTGGCACCAGACCGAGCTTGCTGAAAGCCATCACAAATTTGGCGGAGCGCGCCGCCAGCACGATATCGCAGCCCAGCGCCAGCGTGGCACCGGCACCTGCCGCCACGCCGTTAACCGCGCAAATCACCGGCTTGGGCAGCGCAGCTAAGCGACGCACCAGCGGGTTATAAAAACGCTCCACCGACAGGCCTAAATCCGGCGCGGGGCCGCTCGGGTCAACGTTGCGATCGTTCAGATCTTGTCCGGCGCAAAAACCTCGCCCGGCACCGGTGATCAGCAGGCAGCGAATGGTGTCGTCGCGTTCAGCCTGCTTCAGGCACTCGGAGAGCTGCTGGTGCATGGCGTCGTTAAAGCTGTTGAGCCTGTCCGGGCGGTTCAGGGTGATGGTCATCACGCCCTGGTCGATATCGCTAAGAATGAATGCGTCCACGGTTAACGTCCTTTGAAAGCTGGGGTGCGTTTTTCTAAAAAGGCAGCAATGCCTTCGCGACGGTCTTCGGTGGCGCTGAGCAGCGTAAACAGCTGACGCTCCTGCGTTAGCCCAGCCTGCAAGCTCACTTCCTGCGCCAGACGCAGCGACTGTTTGGCGGCACGCAGCGCCAGCGGTGAGTGACGGGCAATGCTCGCCGCCAGTTTCAGCGCGTATTCGTCAGAGAGGTTGGCCGGATGGATATCGCTAACCAGCCCGGCCTGCTGCGCGCGTTCGGCATCAATGCTTTCGCCGCTCAGCACCATGCGGCTGGCCAGTGCTTTCCCGACGCTGCGAATCAAGCGCTGAGTCCCACCTGCCCCTGGCATGGTGCCAAGGGTGATTTCCGGCAGACCAAAGCGGGCGTTATCCCCGGCAATCACCAGGTCACATAGCAGCGCCAGCTCGCAGCCCGCGCCAAGCGCGTAGCCGTTGACTACCGCAATCAGCGGCTTATTGAAGGCATCGATACGCGCCCATAAGCGCGGGCGAATATCGTCGAAGGTGGCGGGCAGGTCTTTTTCCGCCATTTCGTTAAGATCGGCACCGGCGGCAAAGTAGTGCGGGTTGCCGCTTATCACACAGACGCTCACGCTTGAGTCCCCCGCCGCACTTTCCAGCGCTTCGGCAAGCTGGGTCAACAGCGCGTTATTCAGCGCATTACGCGCCTGCGGACGGTTCAGCGTCAGCTGTAAAACACGGTCGTGACGGGTTATCAGCAGTTCGTTCATGCCATCCCCCGCGCGTCAAAGTCGACCACCACATCGCCGCTGGTTGGCAGCGCCTGACAGCTCAGCACATAGCCCGCCGCCAGTTCATCGGCTTCGAGGCTGTAGTTCGCCGCCATCGCCACTTCGCCGCGTACCACTTTGCATTTACAGGTGGCGCAGACGCCGCCTTTGCAGGCAAACGGCAGGTCGGCACCCTGTCGCAGCGCGGCATCAAGAATGCTGTCGTCTTGCGCACTCAGGGCAATGGTTCTTTCGCGACCGTCCTGGCGAATCGTCACCGTACGTCCTTCGGCCTGTACGCCGGTGGCGCGCTTGACGCTGGTTCCCGGCGTATTGAAACGCTCGAGGTGAATGGCTTTTTCCGGCATCCCCAGCGCACGCAGCGTGGTTTCTGCGTCATCCATCATCGCCGACGGGCCGCAAATAAAGGCGTCGTCAAAGCGGCTGAAATCGAGCAGATGTTCAGACAGCGCACGCAGTTTGTCGCCGTCGATGCGGCCCTGTAGCAGATCGCTGTCCATCGACTCCTGACTGAACAGATGAATCACCTGTAAACGCTGAGGATAGCGGTCTTTCAGGTCAGCCAGCGCCTGGCGGAACATCATGCTGTGGCTGCTGCGGTTGCCGTAAATCAGGGTGAAGCGGCTATCAGATTCAATCGTCAGCGTGGCTTCGATTATCGCCATCATCGGCGTGATGCCAGATCCGGCGGCAATCGCCAGATAGTTAGCGTTACGTCCAGCCTGTGGCTGGTAGCCAAAGTGGCCCTGCGGCACCATCACCTCAAATGCCATACCCCGCTGGATATCGCTCTGGGCAAAGCGCGAGAAACGCCCGCCGTCGATGGCTTTCACCGCCACGCTAATCTCAGCAGGCGAGCGGCTGCGGCAGATGGAGTAGCAGCGCCTAAGTTCTTCGCCACCAATGCGTGTTTTCAGCGTCAGATGTTGGCCCGGGCGGAACGCGTATTCATGACGCAGCGCGTCGGGAATGGCAAAGGTGATGGTCACCGCATCGCGGGTTTCCGGCTCAACGTTTGCCACGGTAAGCGAATGAAATGTTGTCATCGCAGCCTCAAATACATTTAAAGTAATCAAAGGGTTCACGGCAACTTTCGCAGCGATACAGCGCTTTGCAGGCCGTGGAACCGAATTCACTGATAAGCGAAGTGTGAGTGCTGCCGCAGCGCGGACAGAGCACATCCTTCGGCATCTCATCGGCGTGACAGACGTGGGCCTGTGGCGGGCTGATGCCGTACTGACGAAGGCGCTCTCGGGCGTCCGGGCTCATCCAGTCGGTGGTCCACGCTGGGTCAAGCTGCAGCACAATGTGCACTGGCGTAAAACCGTGTTCGCTCATCACCTCGCGGATCTCACCCAGCAGATGTTCGGTTGCCGGGCAGCCGGAATAGGTTGGCGTGAAGCCAATCACCCAGCCGTCGCCGTGTTGTTCCACACTGCGCACCATGCCGAGGTCGGTAATGGTCAGTACCGGGACCTCCGGGTCGGGGATAGCGCTTAGCAATCCCCAAATGGTATGCACCTCAGCGGGCGCGATGGCGGCAAGACGTTGCATAGCGACCTCCGTTTACCACTGCTGACCGGGGTAAGCACGCTGTAGGTACTGCATCTCGGCCAGCATTGGCCCCAGATGTTCACTGTGCAGCCCCTGTTTGCCGCCGCTGCGAAACGCCGCTTCTTGCGGGATCTGCAAACCGGAATCGAGCAGCGCGGTGTGTACCGTCGCCTGCCATTCAGCCTGTAGTTCACGCGGATCGACGGCGATCCCCTGCTCAACTAAGGCGATCTCCAGCTCATCGGCCAGGAACAGCTCGCCGGTGAAACGCCACAGGCTATCAACCGCCTGCTGCATCAGGTTTGCCGAGAGCTCCGTGCCGTTACCCAGACGCTCCAGCCAGCCGCGGCTAAAGCGCTGGTGATAGCGCACTTCTTTCAACCCTTTGGCGGCGATGGCAGCAAGCTGCGCATCGCGGCTGCTCACCAGGCGGCTGAACAGCGCCACGTGCCAGGCGTCGATAAAGAACTGACGGGCGATGGTGTCGGCAAAGTTGCCGTTCGGCTGTTCGACCAGCAGCAGATTGCGGAACTGGCGTTCATCGCGACCAAAGGCCAGCGTGTCTTCGTCGCCGCTGCCGTTAAGCTCGGCGGCATAGCTGAGAAAATTGCGCGCCTGACCCAGCAGGTCGAGGGCGATATTGGTCAGCGCCAGATCGATCTCCAGCTCCGGCGCATGACCGCACCATTGGCCTAAACGCTGGGCCAGCACCAGGCCGTTATCGCCGAGGCGCAGGGCATAGGTTGCAACGGGATTGGTATTGTTCATCGTTGCCTCACATATGTTCCATGCCGTCCGGCACGGTATAGAACGTTGGGTGGCGGTAGGCTTTGCTCTCTGCGGGATCGAAAAACTCACCGCGTTCTTCCGGTTGCGAAGCCACTATTTCGCTCGCTTTCACCACCCAAATCGAACAACCTTCGCTGCGGCG
This sequence comes from Klebsiella sp., assembly GCF_027492335.1. Taxonomy (NCBI): domain Bacteria; kingdom Pseudomonadati; phylum Pseudomonadota; class Gammaproteobacteria; order Enterobacterales; family Enterobacteriaceae; genus Klebsiella; species Klebsiella sp. The sequence continues at coordinate 30,726 of NZ_JAPUEW010000091.1, forward strand.
GGTGTAGGCATCGCGCGCGTTTTCCAGCGCCATCTGGTCATCGGCGGCGTGCAGGCTGCCGACGTGACGGTGAGACAAACCTTGTTTGCTGCGGACAAACACTTCGTATAACGGCCAGTATGTTTTGCTCATCTTTATTCTCCTCAGGCGGCATCGCGAGCGCGTTGTTTTTCGGCATGAGCCAGCGCGGCTTCGCGCACCCATGCCCCCTCTTCCCAGGCTTTGCGCTTGGCGCCCAGACGTTCGTGGTTGCAAATACCACGCCCGTTGATGACTTCATTCAGTTCCTGCCAGTCGATTTCGCCGTAGCGATAGTGACCGGTGGCCTCGTCCAGATAGAGGTCCGCATCCGGTATTTTCATACCGAGAATCTCTACCTGCGGGACGGTGTTATCGACAAAGCGCTGACGCAGTTCGTCGTTGGAGTGCAGTTTGATTTTCCACGCCATGCTGCGGGCGCTATTGGGTGAGTTGTCATCGCTTGGGCCAAACATCATCAGCGCGGGCCACCAGAAGCGGTCAATGGCGTCCTGCAACATCTGACGCTGTTCTTCGCTCCCTGCCGCCAGCGCCATGCAGGCTTCAAACCCCTGGCGCTGGTGAAAGCTCTCTTCTTTGCAGATTTTGACCATCGCCCGGGCGTACGGCCCGTAGGACGTGCGGCACAGCGCCACCTGATTGACGATCGCCGCACCGTCCACCAGCCAGCCGATAACGCCGATATCCGCCCAGGTCAGGGTTGGGTAATTAAAAATCGAGGAGTACTTCATCTTGCCGTCGAGCATTTTCTGATACAGGTCTTCACGGGCGCAGCCGAGGGTTTCGGCGGCGCTGTAGAGGTACAGACCATGTCCGGCTTCGTCCTGCACTTTCGCCAGCAGAATCGCTTTGCGGCGCAGGGTCGGCGCGCGAGTGATCCAGTTACCTTCCGGCAGCATGCCGACGATTTCCGAGTGCGCGTGCTGGCCAATCTGGCGGATTAGCGTTTTGCGGTAGGCATCCGGCATCCAGTCCTGCGGTTCGATGGCTGTATCCTGCGCGATGCGCTGGTCAAAGCAGTGTTGTTCTGTCACGTCATCACCTTATGATTCCGATAAATTCAACAAATTATTTTTTGCGAATCACTTTGTTTTATAAAAGTTACATCTTAGTTAAATAAAACCACAAATTTTGTTTGTGAATTTTGTGATGAGTACCGCAAAGGCTTTTAATAATCTCTTTACAAACAGTATGATATCGATATTGAAGAAGGTGTTCACGATCGCATTGTTAATAAATTATTAAAATCAAGCTTGCATTTTATGATTCAGAAAAGAACTATTTATAGCGAGATCACGTAACATATCTGGAGAGTAACCATGCAGCAGTTAGCCAGCTATTTATCCGGTGCCTGGCAGACCGGCCGGGGCCGCACCCGCACCATTCATCACGCCATCAGCGGCGAAGCGCTGTGGGAAGTGACCAGCGAAGGGCTGGATATGGCGCAGGCGCGTCGCTTCGCCATCGAGCACGGCGGCAAAGCGTTACAGGCGATGACCTTTATTGAACGCAGCGCGATGTTAAAAGCGGTGGCGAAACATTTGCTGGAGCTGAAGGCTGATTTCTATGCCATTTCCAGTGAGACCGGCGCGACGCGTGCGGATAGCTGGGTGGATATTGAAGGCGGTATTGGTACCCTCTTCACCTACGCCGGGCTGGGCAGCCGTGAACTGCCTGACGATACCCTGTGGCCGGAAGATGAGCTGATCCCCCTGTCCAAACAGGGCGGCTTTGCCGCGCGTCACGTGCTGACCTCAAAATCCGGCGTGGCGGTGCATATCAACGCCTTTAACTTCCCCTGCTGGGGCATGCTAGAAAAGCTGGCGCCAACCTGGCTTGCCGGGATGCCCGCGATCATCAAACCGGCCACCGCCACCGCGCAACTGACTCAGGCGATGGTCAAAGCGATTATCGACAGCGGGCTGGTGCCGGATGGTGCGATTAGCCTGATTTGCGGCGGCGCGGGCGACCTGCTCGACCAGCTTGACCATCAGGACGTGGTGACCTTTACCGGCTCGGCAAAAACCGGGCAGCAGCTGCGCGTGTATCCCAATCTGGTGGCGAAATCGGTCCCCTTCACCATGGAAGCGGACTCGCTAAACTGCTGCGTGTTGGGTGAGGACGTGACGCCGGAACAGCCGGAATTCGCGCTGTTTATCCGTGAAGTGGTACGCGAGATGACCACCAAAGCCGGGCAAAAATGTACTGCCATTCGCCGCATTATCGTACCGCATGCGCAGGTCAACGCGGTGAGCGAGGCGCTAATTGCCCGCCTGCAAAAAGTAGTGGTCGGCGACCCGGCGCAGGAAGGCGTGAAGATGGGCGCGCTGGTCAATAGCGAGCAGCGTCAGGACGTACAGGATAATGTGAACCGTCTGGTGGAAGCCGGATGTGAAGTGTTGCTGGGCGGTAAAGCCGACCTTAGCGCCGCCGGAGCGTTCTTCCCGCCAACCCTGCTGTTCTGCCCGCAGCCGGATGAAGTGGCAGCGGTACACGCCATTGAAGCCTTTGGTCCGGTGGCCACGCTGATGCCGTATCAGAATCGCGAGCACGCCATGGCGCTGGCTCGCGCCGGTGAAGGTAGCCTGGCGGGGACATTAGTGACGGCTGATGGCGTACTGGCGCGCGAATTTATTCTCGGCGCGGCTCGCGCCCACGGGCGTATTCAGGTGCTGAACGAAGAGTCATCCGTGGAATCTACCGGCCACGGTTCCCCGCTGCCGCAGCTGGTACACGGCGGCCCGGGACGCGCGGGCGGCGGCGAAGAACTCGGCGGCCTGCGGGCAGTGAAGCACTACATGCAGCGCACCGCGATTCAGGGCAGCCCGACCATGCTCGCCGCCATCGGCCAGCAGTGGGTACGCGGCGCGCAGGTGGTTGAAGACCGCATCCACCCGTTCCGCAAATATTTTGAAGAGATCCAGCCGGGCGACAGCCTGCTGACCCCGCGCCGCACGCTAACCGAGGCGGATATTGTCAATTTCGCCTGCCTGAGCGGCGATCACTTCTACGCCCATATGGATAAGATTGCCGCCGCAGAGTCGATTTTCGGCGAGCGCGTGGTTCACGGCTACTTCCTGATTTCCGCCGCAGCCGGGCTGTTTGTTGACGCCGGGGTCGGCCCGGTGATTGCCAACTACGGCATGGAAAATCTGCGCTTTATCGAGCCGGTAAAACCGGGCGACACCATCCAGGTGCGCTTGACCTGCAAGCGCAAAACGGTAAAACGCCAGCGCAGCGTCGAGGAGAAAGCGACCGGCGTTGTCGAGTGGGCGGTAGAGATTTTCAACCAGCACCAGCAGGCGGTGGCGCTGTACTCCATTTTGACGCTGGTCGCGCGTCAGAAAGGGGATTTCCCGGCTTAAGTTCCGTGCGATTGCCCGGTGGCGGCTTGCGCCTTACCGGGCCTACATTTGAGTTTGTAGGCCGGATAAGGCGCAAGCCGCCATCCGGCAAAACACCGACACCATCACCTGAATGCCTCTGCGGAGGCATTTTTTATAACTGGCATAACTGACCAATAACCTGGCAAGCGTGAGCAAACGTATCGTGACGTTTGGCTGTTAGGTTAAGAGACTGGAACCGAAAAGCCTGGCACGGCACAACATAACGATAAGATGAGGTCACAATGTCTAACGCTTTGATTCAAAAGACACGCAAAACCGCACTGGCGCTGGCTATCGCCCTGTGTTGCGTCGGGACCGGCCCGGCGTTCGCCCACGGTGGCGAAGCGCATATGGTCCCGATGGACAAAACCCTGGAGGATTTCGGCGCGGACGTACAGTGGGACGACTATGCGCAGATGTTTACGCTTATCAAAGATGGCGCTTACGTCAAGGTAAAACCGGGGGCAAAAACAGCCATCGTCAATGGCAAAACCCTGGACTTGCAGGTCCCGGTGGTGATGAAAGACGGCAAAGCCTGGGTCTCTGATACCTTTATCAACGATGTTTTTCAGTCCGGGCTTGACCAGACCTTCCAGGTCGAAAAAGTCCCTCACCCGCTGAACTCGCTGTCAGCGGCGGAAATCAGCGAAGCGGTCACCATTGTCAAAGCTGCGCCGGAATTCAAACCCAATACCCGATTTACCGAAATCTCCCTCCGTGAGCCGGATAAAGCCGCCGTCTGGGCTTTTGCGCTGCAGGGCACACCGGTTAACGCCCCGCGTACCGCCGACGTCATCATGCTCGATGGCAAGCACGTCATTGAGGCCGTGGTGGATCTCCAGAACAAGAAGGTCCTCTCATGGACGCCGATTAAAGACGCCCACGGCATGGTGCTGCTTGATGATTTCGCCAGCGTACAGAACATCATTAACGCCAGCAGCGAATTTGCCGAAGTGCTGAAAAAACACGGCATCAACGACCCGAGCAAAGTCGTCACCACGCCGCTGACCGTTGGCTACTTCGACGGCAAAGATGGCCTGAAGCAGGATGCGCGGCTGCTGAAAGTGGTGAGCTATCTTGACGTTGGCGACGGCAACTACTGGGCGCACCCGATTGAAAACCTGGTAGCGGTGGTCGACCTCGAACAGAAGAAAATCATCAAAATAGAAGAAGGCCCGGTGATCCCGGTACCGATGGAACCTCGCCCCTATGACGGACGTGACCGCGTTGCACCAGCAGTCAAACCGCTGGATATCATTGAGCCAGAGGGCAAAAACTACACCATTACCGGCGACATGATTCACTGGCAAAACTGGGATTTCCACCTGCGCATGAACTCCCGCGTCGGACCAATTTTGTCTACCGTGACCTATAACGACAACGGTAAAAAGCGCCAGGTGATGTACGAAGGATCGCTGGGCGGGATGATCGTGCCCTACGGCGACCCGGACGTGGGCTGGTACTTTAAAGCCTATCTGGATTCCGGCGACTACGGCATGGGCACCCTGACCTCACCAATCGTGCGCGGTAAAGATGCGCCGTCCAACGCGGTGCTGCTGGATGAAACTATCGCTGATTACACCGGCACGCCAACCACCATACCGCGCGCCATCGCCGTTTTCGAACGCTACGCCGGGCCAGAGTATAAGCACCAGGAGATGGGCAAACCGAACGTCAGCACCGAGCGCCGCGAGCTGGTGGTGCGCTGGATAAGCACCGTCGGCAACTACGACTATATCTTCGACTGGGTATTCCACGAAAACGGCACCATCGGCATTGATGCCGGAGCCACCGGCATCGAAGCGGTAAAAGGCGTGAAGGCGAAAACCATGCACGACCCGAGCGCTAAAGACGATACCCGCTACGGTACGCTGATCGACCACAATATTGTCGGCACCACCCACCAGCACATCTACAACTTCCGCCTCGATCTTGATGTTGACGGAGAGAACAACACGCTGGTGGCTATGGACCCGGAAGTGAAGCCGAATACCGGCGGAGGCCCGCGCACCAGTACCATGCAGATCAATCAGTACACCATTGATAGCGAGCAGAAAGCGGCGCAGAAATTTGACCCCGGCACCATTCGTCTGCTGAGCAATACCAGCAAAGAAAACCGCATGGGCAACCCAGTGTCGTATCAGATTATCCCTTACGCGGGCGGCACGCATCCGGTGGCGACCGGCGCAAAATTTGCTCCCGATGAGTGGATCTACCATCGCCTGAGCTTTATGGATAAGCAGCTGTGGGTGACCCGCTACCATCCAACCGAGCGCTTCCCTGAGGGTAAATATCCTAACCGTTCGATTCACGACACCGGCCTCGGCCAGTACGCGAAAGACGATGAGTCGCTGGACAACCATGATGACGTGGTGTGGATCACTACCGGTACCACCCACGTGGCACGAGCCGAAGAGTGGCCGATTATGCCGACGGAATGGGCGCATGCGTTGTTAAAACCGTGGAACTTCTTTGACGAGACACCGACGCTGGGCGAGAAGAAAAAGTAAGGTGTTCTGATAGTCACGGCCTCAGCGATGGGGCCGTTTTTTGTTTATTCGCGCGACCTAACCTATTAACATTACTTTATGTTATACGAGCTTTATGCATGAGTAGATGCTTCAAAAATGATACTATATACAAAATTCCTGCGTTATCAGTAGATAAGATTATAGAATTTTCACCAAACATATAATTATAAAAATTGATGTATGGCAAATAGTTCAGTAAAAAACACATATAGTATCGTGGAAATTAGCCTCTTTTAATGGAATTTTAAACATGGATGTGAATCTAAAACTTGTTGGTAGTGTACTTGCTGTGCTGGCATCAATTGCAGGCATAGGTTCTTTCCTGATACCTCTTATAAATAATCCAAATTATACAAAAGCTAATAATGACCCGCAGCCTCTAAACCAAATCACTCAAACCTCAAGTGGCGCAAACAGTCCCAATATAGCTAATGTTCAAGGAGATGTGACGTTGACTATAAACGCTGGAAAATCAAAGCTTGATATTCCAAGCTATGATTTCTCGCTGCAGCCATTTCCCGGCTGGCGCAGAGATCCAGAGCTAGGTACTGAATTTAACAAAACGATGTTTGCTTTTCTGAATCAGACAATCTACCTTTCGGTTACTTTGTCCGAAGAAATGACCAAGGATGTCATTGAGGGTGAGGATGAATATGGACGGATAGTATTTACTGTCCAGGATAATGCTGACGACTCTAGCTACGGTGGTGCTGAGTATTTGATACATCTATCAAAAAATGACACATCTCCGTTTGAAGTTCGAGAAAATATTGCCGTACTCTCAGGGTATTTCAAGGTTTTCGATATCAACGGTCCACGACAAGGTTACATGTCAGTGAATTTACGTCCGGTAAAAATTGATTAAATATATTTGCGCTTTTCTGCGTGTGACCTTCCATAAAAAGCGCACGGTATTGCCCAGCGTGGATAAGCGATGTATCGTATTGTCGTACCTGGAAAATCAGGTACCGGGATTAGTCTCCTGACCTAACTTCATCAGCGACATTTGCGCGTTAGCGCTTTTTTTGTGTCGTGCGTACTGCTACACCTCAATGGTGGGCCGGACGGGGGCATCGCAAGATGCGCCGGTGTCGATGAGGCCGGTAAGGCTAACTCTGTTCGGTTCCGCCACCCGCGAGATTAGCCTCTCCGGTGGTGGTAATAACACCCTACTCATCGGAGGCTGCCC